>CAIWMA010000484.1 GCA_903913645.1 uncultured Bacteroidales bacterium
ACAATATGTTTAGGATGCGAATGACTAGACACTTCCTATGTAAATTTATACTTTTATTTTTTTATCGAGTATACTTAGATTAATTGATATGACTTTGCAACTCCCTAATGCTACTACGGAAACTCGTTTCCATTTTTTCTTATTGAGTATGCTAAAATCCCCTATGATAGACCCAGGTGATATAACTCTTGATGCATTGACAAATTTCCCTGAAAATCCTTCTATTTTACTCTCACTTTCCTTTTCACGAGACTTACCCGGAACTCCCAGTTAGTTGAACTTTTCTTTTTGTTGAAGAAGAAAGATGGAAATAACGGGAATCCTTCCCATTTTAAACAATTATTCCCCAAATGGGACACTCTATTATATTGATTTCAGTATCATTTTTGTATATCACTGATAATGTGAGATTTGTAAGTTTTGGCATGATTTTTCAATAGCATCACTGTAAACATATGAATTTGTTTTCCTATTTAAAACTTCAGTCACCCACTAAAAAAAACTCAAAACTCTCAACCATGAAAAATCTACTCACCGCCCTATTTATTCTCTTGGCTACAACTTTATTTGCTCAGCAGGATGCTTTGTTCAGCCAATATATGTTCAACAAACTGGCTGTAAATCCAGGTTACGCCGGTAGTCGTGAAATCCTTTCAACTGATCTGTTATATCGTTACCAGTGGGTAAATATTGAAGGCGCACCAAAAACAATAAGCGCTTCCATTCATTCGCCATTAGTTAATCCTCACCTGGCGATGGGTTTTAATGTAGAGAATGACCAAATAGGTCCATTATCAAATACAAGTGCTATGGCAACATTTGCCTATCGTATTATATTCCCTAAAGGCAAGCTTTCTTTTGGATTACAGGCAGGAGCTAAAAGCAGCGACCTTGTTCACGGGCTTAATGCATATGATAAAACTGATCCGTTTTTAACCAATCAGGTAACGAAAAAAATTGTGCCTGATGCAAATTTCGGAGTTTACTATTATACTACTAACTTTTTTGCTGGTCTTTCATCGAGGCAACTTCTTCAGAACCAGACAATGATGGTTAAAGATGATGCAGGCAATACTCAGTTTACCAAACTGCTAACTCACTTTTATGCAATGACAGGAGCTGCATTTCCTCTTGGTGAAAATGTTGTTTTCCGTCCATCGATGCTGGCTAAATTTGTTAAAAATGCACCTCCTCAGCTTGATCTGAATGCAAGTTTCCTATTTGCAAATACCATTTGGGTTGGAGCATCATACAGGACCGAAAAAGCTATCTCTTTGATGACTGAAGTAAATATTGCTCAAAATTTCCGCGTTGGATATTCATATGATATGTGGATGAATGAACTGAAAGTCAATAATAAAGGTTCTCATGAAATACGCCTGAGTTTCGACATCAACGTTGCCAAACGGATACTAACGCCCAGGTATTTCTAATTTCTAATCTCTAACAAGCAAGTCTTAACGTTCAGGGCGTTAACAGAACTGAGAAAAAGCATATTCAGACTTATCTGGCTATCTTTCAAAAAGCTTTTCTTAAATACTGGCGAAATACTGCTGCTGCTGCTGGTTTACTCCAGGCTAGAAATTTTTTCTATTATATGCACCGGGTCACTTTTTGCAAAAGGTCATGTATAATTTCATACCAGGGCTTCGTTTAATACTAAATTCGACCAACATTTTTTATGCAAAAAATATAGAAAATATTTTGAATAAAAAGCACTTGAACTGCTTACTATCTCTTACTTCCCTGCAATATTTAATTTTTCAACATATATTATATGATAATAAATATTACTATTTGGATTCAAGTATATTAACCATAAATCATGTTTGCTTTGCGAACAATAGATTTACTCCTTGTATACGACAAAAACCTCTTTCAAGCATTAGTCTTTTCTTGTATGCTCATTTTCTCCTAAAATTGAACTTTTTCAAGGATATGACTATGAATTTTACAAAATCAGACTCGAACACCTTCCATCTTACTCAATATCCATTTCCCATATCGGGACATAACTCTTTTTTGAATGAGGTTTTCTCATTTAATTCCGATTCTCATCTCATATTTAATGCAAATCCAGTTCAAGAAAGAAAAATAAATTCTTCAAGAAACAAATTTCCATGTTAAATTTAATGGCTTAGAACATTATAGTGTTCTAGTGCCATTTTTCAACATATACGATCAAGCAAAGAATTACAAAAAATACAAAATCAATTATCATGAAAAATCCTGCCATCCTCCGCCAGATACTACTAACAGCTGTTATTCTATTTTCACTTGATGTTTTAGCACAAGGTAATAGTGATTCTGTTGTATATCCGGGAAGAAAAGTCCAACCTACCCCAGAACCAAGCAGTACTGTCATAAAAGGGAAAGTCACTACTGTAAAAGCAGCAGCAGGATCAATATCTGTAGGTGAAAATAGCACCTACAACGCTATGACACCTGAACAATTGGTCAAAAATGTGTTGGTTACAGGTTGCCTTCAAACCAGTAATATAAAATATGGTTACTATAAAAAAGGGTCGGGAAACACATGGACCTGGACAGATCATGTTTGGTCAGCTACACCAGGTGACAGGCAGATGGGCTATTTTGAAAAAGGCCCGTCAAATTTCCCTATTGATAAAGGGTTGATTCTTTCAACCGGAAAAATATCTTCAGCCATGGGACCTAATACGGTTGGAAATAAATCAGATAAAATGGTTAGTGTGGCCAATGATCCGGATCTTTCCAAAATTACTACTAAAACCATGTATGATGCATCAACCTTGGAATTTGATTTTGTTCCTGCGGGAAATACTTTGGAATTTAAATATATTTTTACTTCGGAGGAATACATCGAGTACTGCGAAACAGAATTTAATGATGCTTTCGGATTTTTCCTGAGCGGGCCTGGCATTTCAGGCCCTTTTTCGAATAACTCAGTTAACCTTGCCACTATTCCTGGAAATATCCCTGTTTCAATTAATACTATTCATCCGGCAGGGACAAATGTTAACAATGTCAATTTCCCAGCAGAAAACGAAGTTTATTATCTGAGCAACCCTACAGGTTCGTTAACCATGCAGTATGATGGTGGAACTGTAACTCTTACTGCTACATATAATGTAACTGCCTGCTCAACTTATCATATCAAATTAAGTGTTGCCGACGCAACAGACCAACAATGGGATGGCGCTGTTTTTCTTCAGGCGAAAAGCTTCAATTCAGAGCCTGTTACGATAACTAACATTAATCCCGATTATGGATCAACGGACTTTGATAATATTTTTGAGGGCTGTAAACCAATGCATTTAATTTTTGAACGGGGAGTAAATGATTTAAGTCAGCCACTAACTATTCAAATGCAGTATTCAGGCACGGCTGTAAATGGCGTTGATGTACTTACAACTGCAGGAAGTGCTTTACCATCGGAGATAACTATCCCAATCGGGCAAACAAAATATACTATTGATTATTATGCTGTAGCAGATGGAACCGGCGAAGGTTCAGAAAAGTTTATTATTCAAACTTTACAATCGTGTCCCTGCGATCCTAATGCTGTTTTTATTCAAAAAGAGATTTTTATTCATGAAAGTCCGGTAAAAGTAACAGCTACTGCCAACAATATTTTATGCAACGGTACAATTGCAGGTGTAATAACGGTAAATGCCTCAGTGGGCTCAGGCAATTACCTGTACTCACTTAACGGAGGCAGCTGGCAAAATTCCAACCTGTTTTCAGGGCTTTCACAAGGCACATACAGTGTTTCTGTTAAAGATATTGGAAGTTGTTATGCTCCTACTACTTTAGGAAATATTATTTTAGGTGTACCGGCTGTAATACAAGCAAATGCAAGTGCTGATGTTACAATCTGCTCTGGCTTAACTACCCAGTTAAATGGCTCCGGAGGAGTTATATATTCATGGTCACCGAAAATAGGATTAAGCAACTACTCCATTCCAAATCCAATTGCCTCCCCTACATCAACAACGACGTATACATTGACTGTATCGGATGCCAATAATATTTGTTCGTCGACTGATGCAGTAGTAGTAACTGTAATTCCAAGTCCCGTAATAACTGTTTTACCATTAAATTCAGAAATCTGTGCTGGAACAAGTTTATCAATAACTGCAAGTGGAGGCACCAGTTATGTTTGGAACCCTGGTGGAGCAACCTCTTCAAGCATAACTGTTTCTCCTGCTACAAATTCTTCTTTTACTGTTATTGGAACCTCTGCGAATGGATGCTCAGGAACTGATATGGCATCAATTGTGGTTAAACCAGCTCCTCAAAATGTAAATTCGGGACCTGATGCAAGCATTGGTCGTTGCCAGACCTACCAAATGCAAGGATCAGCTACAAGTTCGTATGGCGGAACACTTGCATATCAATGGTCCCCGGCTACTGGTCTTAGCAATGCAAATATTGCAAACCCCGTGTTTACACCCTATGTATCAGGGAGCATAACATTTACTCTAACTGTTACAGATGATAATGGATGTTCTGCTTCAGACCAAGTAGTTATAACAGTTGCACCATCGCTTAGTTCATCAATTTCGGGACAATCCAATATATTGTGTTACGGTACTTTCACCGGTAGTGCTACCGTTCAGGCTGTTGGGGGGTCTGCACCATATACTTATTCCTGGAACACCAGTCCTGTTCAAACTGCTGCCATGGCAACAAATCTGAGTGCCGGAATCTATACTGTAACAGTTACGGATTCTAAAAATTGTGTTTCAAATTCTCAGGCAACAATAATTCAACCAGTTTCGGCACTTGAACTATCAATTCCAGTAGTTTCAAACACAACCTGCATTGGATCAAATGATGGTAAAATAATTATCAGCGCGACTGGCGGTACAGGAACTTACACATATTCTATAATTCCAAATATCGGGACACAATCACCATCAGGTACATTTTCGAATCTTATAGTTCAAGATTATACAATCACTGCCACCGATTTAAACGGTTGTATTAAAACCGCGACCGCGACTGTTGGAACAACAAATGATATTACTGCTCCGGTTGCAAATATTGCTTCTCTGCCAAATATAACCGGCGAATGCAATGCAACAGCAACGGCACCGACAGCAACAGATAATTGCAAAGGAACAATCACCG
>CAIWMA010000485.1 GCA_903913645.1 uncultured Bacteroidales bacterium
AACCACCGGTGTAAGGGAAGGTAATTTTACCGATGCCATATTTAAGGTGAAACAGGTACCAATGGATGCTAACGGCAAGCTGAAATATAATATGTACAATTCCGATGCTTTCTGGTTGTCGCAATGGAACCTGAATATTTTGTGGGGATTGGGCTGGCCGGAAGTACAGGATGAATTATCATCGTCCATGATTCAATATGCCGACAATGGCGGGCTTTTACCACGCGGTCCATCTGGCGGAGGTTATTCGTATATCATGACCAGCGACCCGACAGCTAATCTTATTGCCGGTACTTTCCAAAAAGGATTGCTCACAAAAGTAGATGTAAACCATGCTTTTGACGTACTGAAACGGAATCAGATGCCAGGCGGAATGCTGGGCAGCAAAGAAGATATATCATTTTATATTAAACATGGCTGGTGGAAAGATAATGCAGGAATAACCATTGAGGCCGCTTTCCAGGATTGGGCTGTTGCCCAGATGGCTTACAAACTGGGCAAGAAGAAGGATTATACGTATTTTTCGAAGCGGGCGCAGGGATGGAAAACTTGCTTTAACCCGGAGCAAAACCTTTTGTTTCCAAAGGACAGCGCCGGGAAATTTACGCACAACGATCCTTTGAGCGGCGCCGGCTGGATTGAAGCCAATGCATGGCAGGCAACATGGGGCGTTTCGCACGATATTCCCGGCTTGGCGGCATTAATGGGTGGTAACGACAAGCTTTGTGACAAACTGAATTTTGCGTTCGAAAAGGCCGCTCCACAGGATTTTGTCTTTGATTATAATGATGGGTATGTCAGCTATGCCAACCAGCCCGGTTTATCAAATGCGCATGTGTTTAATTATGCAGGCAAACCATGGTTAACACAGTACTGGGTGCGCAGGGTTCGGGAACAGGCATACAGCGGAATAACGCCTGACCTCGGTTATGGCGGTCACGATGAGGATCAGGGACAAATGGGCGCTTTGAGCGCATTGATGTCGATAGGATTATTCAGTTTGCAGGGTAATGCTTCCGTGACGCCGGTTTACGAAATTACCAGCCCGATATATGATAGCATCACGATTAAACTTGATCCTAAATATTATAGTGGCAAAACGTTTACCATACTCACATACGGCAATTCGAAGGAGAATACCTACATTCAAAAAGCACAATTGAATGGGAAGGAATTGAATGATTTCTGGTTTGCTCACGAAGATTTTGCAAAAGGAGGACAACTCGAAATATGGCTTGGAAAACTACCAAATAAAAACTGGGGGATTGCAAATTTGCCACCGGTGGTGAAGTAAAGGCAAGAAAATAAGTGCGAATTTTGTCAATTACTTTCACAGGAAATTTTTTCGCTCATTTAAAAAGATAGAATTTGATCTCTAATTATAACATAAGCCCTGAAGTAAGGATAAAAGGTAAAGACGCAGGCTGTTTTGCCGGTTGGGATAGTATTGTCTTTCAGTTAAATAATGAAATATCAAAGAATTCCAATCCGAAAAAAGTTATTGCTATTGAATATTACCAGGGTGTAAATGAGTCCGAAATTTTCTATTCTCTGATACAGAAATTGAATAAGGATGCAATCTTTAATGCTGGCGAAGCCATGCTGCATGAAGCTGAAATCAGGAAGATCACTTTTCCTGATGTGACTGACGACAGGATTTTTGGTTTTATGACCCGGCTTTCGATAGAGGATTTTCTGGATCCTGAAAAGGTTGAAGCACTCAGGGCTAAAATTCAGGCCGTTGAAAAAGGTACGATTCTGATTTACGGTTCAGGAGCAGCAAAAGTGTATCCTGATCCTGATTTGCTTGTTTATGCGGATATGGCCCGCTGGGAAATCCAGAAACGGATGCGGCGCAACGAAGTTTCCAACCTTGGAATTACGAATTTCGAAGAGAGCTTCGAAAGCCAGTACAAGCGGGCTTATTTTGTGGATTGGCGTGTTTGCGACCGGCTCAAAAAAGAGATAATGAACAGTTGGGATTTTATCCTGGATACTAACCTGGCGGATCATCCTGTTATGATTACCGCGGATGCTTTTTCAGAAGCAATGAAACAGGCCGTAAACCGGCCATTCAGTGTTGTTCCATATTTCGATGCCGGTCCATGGGGCGGGCAATGGATGAAAGAAACTTTCGGCCTGGACCGAAGTATAGAAAATTACGCCTGGTGTTTCAATTGTGTGCCGGAGGAGAACAGCCTTTTCCTGCGATTTGGTGAAAACAGGTTCGAGACACCTTCCATAAATCTTGTTTTCATAAAACCTGTTGAATTGTTAGGTGAGCCTGTTTACGGCCGTTTTGGTGATGAGTTCCCGATAAGGTTTGATTTTCTTGATACGATTGGTGGCGGTAATTTAAGCCTGCAGGTTCATCCGCTTACCGAATATATACAGGAAAAATTCGGCATGAATTATACGCAGGATGAAAGTTACTATATCCTTGAAGCAGACGATGAAGCCAGTGTTTACCTGGGATTAAAAAAAGAAGTCGATTCAGTGCAAATGATTTCTGATTTGAAAGAGGCACAAAAAAGCAATGTGGAATTTAACGCTTCAGCTTATGTCGAGAATTGGCCGGCTGAAAAACATGATCATTTTTTAATTCCCGGCGGAACCATTCATTGCTCAGCCAAAGGCTGTATGGTGCTCGAAATCAGTGCCACGCCGTATATTTTCACATTTAAGCTTTGGGACTGGGGCCGATTAGGCATGGATGGAAAGCCACGGCCTATCAATATCAATCACGGAATTCAGAACATACAATGGGACAGGACTGAGAACTGGGTACGTGAAAACCTGGTGAGTCGGGTTACTGAATTGGAAATAGGTGACGGCTGGCGCGAAGAAAAAACCGGCCTTCATGAACTGGAGTTTATAGAAACCCGGCGCCATTGGTTCACAAAAAAAGTTCATCATAATACAAACAATGGAGTTAATGTTCTTGCCCTGGTCGAAGGCAGTGAAATTATAGTTGAAAGTCCGGCCGGTTTATTCGATCCTTTTGTGGTTCACTTTGCGGAGACTTTTATAGTTCCTTCAACAGTAGGCGAATATACCATAAGGCCTTATGGGGAATCGGAAGGAAAGGAATGTGCCACAGTAAAAGCATATGTAAGAGTTAACGGATAAAAACTAAAATAAATGGAAAAGAAAAACTCATTAAAGCAATTTTTGCCAGTAATTTTCTCGTTCTACGTAATGGGATTTGTTGATGTTGTGGGCCTGGCAACAGGATACATTAAACAGGATTTCGGTCTTTCGAATAGCTTGGCGCAAATACTGCCATTTATGGTTTTTATCTGGTTTGCACTTTTAGCAATCCCCACCGGTGTATTCCAGGATAACCGCGGAAAACGTTTAACAGTGAATATCGGGATGGTATTAACGGGAATCGGCGTTCTTATCCCGTTTTTTCATTATTCGCTGGTTACGGCTATCATCGGGTTTGCAGTGTTAGGAATTGGAAATACAATTCTCCAGGTTTCGGCCAATCCGCTTTTGCTGGATATTTCATCCGACGAAGGCAAGGCCGCCAACCTGAGTTTATCGCAGTTTGTAAAAGCGGTTGCTTCCATGTTGGGGCCTATTATTGCCGCCGGTCTTGCACTCTATACCGGCAACTGGAAATATATTTTCCCTTTGTACGCCGTCATCGCTTTTATTTCAGCACTGTGGTTGAATTCAGTAAAAATTGACGAAACGCAACCGGACAAGGAAAGAGCTACTATCAAAAGTGTATTTAATTTGCTGAAGAATCCGTACATCCTGGTTATGGTTTTTGCCATATTCTTTATGGTAGGTTTTGATGTTACCATGAATACCAGCATTGCCAATTTTTTGAGCAACCGTTTTTCGATTACCATTGAATCGGCGAGTTTAGGAATCAGTATTTATTTCGCATCGCTCATGGCCGGACGGTTTTTGGGTGCCTTTCTTCTGCGTAAAGTGGATGCAAAACTTTCACTGGTAGTGAGCACTATCATAACACTAATTGGACTTCTTGGATTAATAGCCATCAACGACCTGACGATTTCAAGGATCATGATTTTTGTTGCCGGGTTTGGATTTTCTAACGTTTTCCCAATCATGTTTGCCATTATCGTTCAGCGCAAGCCCGATTATGCCAACGAACTTTCAGGGCTTATCATTCTTGCAGTTTGCGGCGGAGCTATTATTCCTCCGGTTGCAGGATTTTTAAGTGATATGTACTCAGTAACAGCAGCCATTTATGTTCTGCTGGCTTGTATTGCCTATGTAGGATTTGCAACATATTACGCAATTAAGAAATAGAAATCGTATAGTCCCAGATTGGAAGGAAAGGATTTTTGGGCTGATGTAAGAATAAGGCTGGAAGACGGAAGACGGAAGCTGGAAGATGGAAGCGGGAAGATGGAAGTGGTAAGACCTAAGGTTGAAATTCCCAAAAGCTATTACTGATGGTAACAAAGTCAGATTCAGATACCAGGAACAAATTATTGCCACAATAAAAATTTATAATGCATTGCGGATTTGATAGTATACGGCTCTTCCGACTTCCGACTTCGGTCTTCCAGCTAAGTAAATTGTAACTTAATAAATTAACAATGCATCATAGATCTAGTATATGGCTCTTCTGTCTTCTGACTTCTGTCTTCCAGCAAAATGATAAGTAAATTTTAAATATAGACATACAATTCTAAGAAACAAGTATATGGCACTCAGCGAAGACAAAAATGTAATATTAACCCTTGATGCAGGAGGCACAAACTTTGTGTTTTCCGCTTACCAGGGAGGCGTGGAGATTGTTGAACCAATCGTTAGCCCATCAAACGCGCATGATCTTGAGAAATGCATCAATACCATTTTTGAGGGATTTGATAGTGTAAAGGCGAAATTGAGCCAGCCGGCGGATGCAATAAGTTTTGCTTTCCCCGGGCCAGCCGATTATGCCATGGGAATAATTGAAGACCTTCCAAATTTCAAAGCATTTAACGGTGGCGTGCCTTTGGGTCCCATTTTAGAAGAGAAATTTGGTTTGCCAGTATTCATCAATAACGATGGCAATTTATTTGCTTACGGTGAAGCCCTTGCCGGTTTTTTGCCGGATCTGAATAAGAGGATTATTGAAAACGGAGGTATCAAGCAGTTTAAAAACCTGGTAGGTTTAACCCTTGGAACAGGTTTCGGCTGCGGAATTGTAATAAATAATTGTCTGCTCGAAGGCGACAACTCCTGCGATGCCGGAATCCACAATACATCCAATAAATTCAAAATAAACTGGAATGCCGAGGAAAGCGTCAGTACCAGGGCAATACAGCGCGTTTATCTCGAAGAAGCGGGTTTTGAAATGATTGAAAACCTGATGCCAAAAGATATTTTTGATATAGCCAAAGGTATTTCTGTTGGAAATAAAAAGGCTGCGCTTCAGGCTTTCCGGGTTTTTGGGGAAGCAATTGGCAACTCTATAGCAAATATGACCACTTTGATTGACGGGATTGTTGTTATAGGAGGAGGGTTAGCGGCAGCCTGGGAACTGTTTGCCCCGGCCATGTTTGCTGAAATCAACCGCATGTATGAAGATACTTCCGGGAATAAATACGCCCGCGTTTCAGTAAAGGTGTATAACCTGGAAGAAGAAACCACATTCGGAGAGTTTTCGAAAGGACATGTTCAGTCTCTTTCAATTCCTTCGAGTGACAGGATAGTGACGTATGATAACCTGGCCCGTGTCGGAATCGGATTATCGAAGCTAAGTGCCAGTTCAGCTATTGCTATAGGCGCCAATGCTTTTGCCATTCAACATTTGAAACCGAAAGAATAAATACAGCTTTATGAAAACGTTGATTCAATCGAAGTTCCTGGCTGTTTGCGCTGCTTTGATTTTTATTTTATCAGGCAGTTTTGCGATAGGGCAGAAGCCTGCTGAACCAGGAACTGCCAATGTAGATACGAAATTCAACAAGTTATTTGCAAGGGATTGCTGCGGAGTAACAGGAGCCGACGGTGATTATTCGGTTTTGCTTCCTGATGGCCGTACCATCTGGATTTTTGGTGATTCATTTCTTGGAACGGTTAAGCCCGACCGTTCGCGGGGAAAAAGAATTCCCATGTTTATCCGCAACAGCATGGCGGTTCAGGAAGGTGATTCACTGCGTAGCTTTTACAATGTTATTGATGGCTGGGAATCGTCCTTCGTTATTCCTCCCGGCGCGCCAAAAGGGAAACAGTTTTCGGAAGATACACTCTGGTATTGGCCTGGTGATGGTTTTATCGAAAATGGTAAACTAAAGGTTTTTATGTCTCAATTTAACCAGGCAGAAAAAGGAGATTGGGGATTCAGGTGGCAGAGTTCCAATATCGCTACGTTTTCGCTGCCTGATATCAAGTTGGAAAAAATTGACCATTTTTCATACCCCGGTACAAACGAAATACATTGGGGACATGCCGTTTGCGATGGCGATAAAAAGTTCACGTATATTTATGGAGCTGAGGACAAGACCAAGAATCTGTATGTAGCCCGCGCTCCTAAAGGCAATATCCTTGCGCCATGGGAATTCTACACCGGAACCGAATGGGTAAAAGACTCCAGACTTTCGAAACCCATGCTGGTTATACAGGGCTCCGAACAGTTCAGCGTTTTTAGACTCAAAAACAAATATGTGGTTGTTGTGCAGGAAGGTGGATTTATGAGTGGTGAAATCTGCTCCTATTATTCCGATTCACCTTATACAGGCTGGAAAAACAGGAAAGTCCTTTGCCATATTAAACTTCCCGATGATGTAGTTTCAACGAAAAATCTTTTTGCATACAATGCTTTGGCTCATCCCCAGTTTATCGAGAACGGCGAATTGCTGATTTCAAATTGTGTTAACAGCTTTGTAGTGGAAGATGTGTTCCAGGATGCAAGTAAATACAGGCCTGTTTTCCAGAGAGTTCCGGTAAAACGGATTTTTGAGAAGTAATGATTCATTCTGAAAATAAAACCATCAAATGAAAAAGATCCTTTTAACGCTGGTAATTGTTCTTGTGGTGTTTACAGGTTTATCAGCACAGAAACAACATGTGCTTACCTCGAAGCATATTGCAAAAGCGGATACGGTTTGGGTGTTTACGCCTGCCGGTTATGGAGCCAATCCGGCTAAATCGTACCCATTGATTTATCTTTTACATGGCTGGAGTGGCAACTATCACCAATGGAATGACATTATGGATTGCCAGAAATATGCCGATCAGTATGGGTTTATCATTGTTTGTCCCGATGGCTTGTATGATTCCTGGTACATCAACAGCCCTGCTATAAAGGAAAGCCAGTATGCCGATTTCTTTTTCATGGACCTGTTTCCTTTTATATCAGAAAATTACCGGACCGACAGTAAAAATGTATTTATTACCGGTCTGAGTATGGGTGGCCACGGCGCTTTATACCTGTTTGAACAGAATCCTGGGCTTTTCCGCAGTGCCGGCAGCATCAGCGGCGTGCTCGATTTAACCAACAGCCGGAACGATTACCGGATAAGCGAATACCTGGGATTAAAGAAGGATGATTCTGATGAAAAAACGTTGAAAGCGTATTCTGTAGTCGGGAATATTGAGAAAATAAAACAGTCGGGCAAAGAGATCATTTTCAGTTGTGGCACAGATGATCCGTTTTATACCGTAAACAGTGAGTTCCGTGTAAAATGTGATGAAACCAAGGTTGGCGCAACTTATGTTTCAAACCCTGGAGCTC
>CAIWMA010000486.1 GCA_903913645.1 uncultured Bacteroidales bacterium
AGAGAAGATTACAATACCTGCAATGAAAACCCAGGCATACGTGGAAATTGATAGTATTGCCATACCTATGGTTCCCATGGCAATACCCGCAATCATAGTTGGCAAAGCAGGGATTTTCCTCACAATTTTGGAAACGGCCAATTGCAGCAGAATAATGCATGCCGCGTTGATTACAGTAACATGTTCGGAATCAAATTTCCAGGAAGGATTCTGCATGAAAATACCCAGAAAAGAATTAACCACTTTATTAACCGGGGTCATATCGATATAATCTTTCAGATACCAAAGCACGGTATCGAACATCTGGAAATACAATATCCAGAAACCAGAATAGATTACGATCATCAGCACAAACCGAAAATCTTTCAGCACCAGGAATATACCTTTAAAAACTTCAATTAAAGGTTGTGTGCTTTTTGGTTTTGGTGGTTCGCGGTATACAAAAATATTTAACAGCAACATTGAACCTGTTCCAACAGCAGCCATTACAAAAATATAGCTCCAGCCAATACTTTTAAGGTACGGAACAAAAATCAAAGGAAAGATGAAAGCTCCCAGGTTGATGCTCCAGTAGTAAATCCCAAAGCCAAGTGACGAAGTGTTTTCGTCGGTAACCCTCGAAATAGTCCCTGCAATAACGGGTTTAAAGAAACCTGCTCCTATTGCCATCAATATAAGGCTCAGGAAAACCATTCCATAGGCTGTGGAGAGACTTGTAAAAAAGTATCCCGTGCTCATTACTGCAAAAGCCATCATGAGTGTGCGCCGGTATCCAAACCTGTCGGCTAATGCACCTGCAAGAATTGGCAGAAAATACAATAAAGGCGTGATTGTACTTTTAATTACCCCAACACTTTCTTTCGAAAAACCCAATCCTCCTTCAGGTACACTCAGAACCAGGTAAACCGAAAGTACAGACATTACTCCATAATACGATCCACGTTCGAAAAACTCCATGGTTATTACAGTCCAGAAACTGCGTGGAAAGGATTTCATGCCAGGTTTTTCAATTGAGATCGGAGGGTTCTTCATAAAGGATTTTGTGTTTCCATTTTGTGAAGTGCAAAAGAAAGAAAAATAGTGATGCTTACTACACCCTCTATTCAGAACCCTGAATTAGTTTGATGAAAAACTTTGTTTAATAGCAAGTTTCATTTTCCAGAAGCATGAATGAGCCTGAAAATCCGGTTAAATATATTCTGATTCATTTGATACAAAATAAAATTTGTATTTATAGATTTGGTAAACTTGCATCTTAAAACCCAACAGGTAAAAACCATTTTTCTGAACCTATGAAAAACTATACCTTATTAATTATCATATTCTTAAGCATGTCAGCATTAAGAATAACCGCCCAGGTAACATTTGTTGTGCAATCGCTACCCACTTACACTCCTTCTCAGGATAAGCTTTATATAGCCGGCGACTTTACTGGATGGCAACCGGGCGTAGCTCAATATATAATGCAAAAGAACGTGGATGGGAAATGGAGTATCACTTTGGCTGCTCAGGCTGCCGGTACCGTAATAAATTTCAAGTTCACAAGGGGAACATGGGCAACAGTTGAAAAAGGTCCTTCCGGCGAGGAAATTGGCAACCGGACTTTTACCTTTGGAAGCAGCAATTCGGTTAATGTCACTATTTCGAACTGGGCCGATGCGGGAGGTGGAAGCAATTCAACCGCTGCAACCAATGTAAAAATAATGAGTACTGATTTTGCAATGCCTCAGCTAAACCGGACACGAAAGATATGGATTTATTTCCCTCCCGATTATGAAACTTCCGGATTAAATTACCCTGTGCTTTATATGCACGACGGGCAAAATCTGTTTGACGCTACAACTGCATTTGCGGGAGAATGGGAGGTGGATGAAACGTTAAACAATCTGGCTGCACAGGGAAAACGCGTTCCTATTGTAGTTGGAATTGATAATGGACCTGAACGCATAGCTGAATATACTCCATGGACAAATCCGGATTATGGCGGCGGTGATGGTGATAAGTATATGCAGTTTATTGTCGAAACACTCAAACCCTATATCGACCAGCATTACCGCACCCTTGCCGACAGGGATAATACAGGAATGATGGGAAGTTCATTGGGTGGATTGATTTCTCAATATGGTTCGATCAAATACCAGGAAACTTTCAGTAAAGCCGGACTATTCTCTCCTTCCTATTGGTTTTCGGATGCTATATGGCCCTTCACTCACGATACCGGCAAACAAAAGGAAATGAGGTTTTACCAGCTATGTGGCACCAACGAAGGTGGAAATACAGTAGCAGATATGCAGCGCATGAATGACACACTCGTTAAGATTGGTTTCGGTCAGGAAAAAATCTTTAATAAAGTTGTAGCAGGCGGCCAGCATAACGAAAAGCTCTGGCGAGAAGCCTTTGGAGAAGCATACCTGTGGCTTTTTGATTCATATATCACTTCAACAAATAAACCTGTTGTAAGTACGGGCATTCGATGTTTCCCAAATCCGGTAAGCGAATTACTGACTTTTCGGACGGAGATGAAAGGTGATTTTGATACAATTTATATTACAGATGTGAAAGGTGCGCAAGTAAAAACTATTAGACATCCCAAGGATAACAAAATTGATGTTCATGATTTATTGCCAGGCACTTATGTTATAAAATGCACCGCAGGCAGTAAGGTTCTTGAAGGAAAATTTATAAAAAAGTAGCGATTGTTTGTAATTAAAAAAGTCCCGGCCATGCGACCGGGACTTTTCAGTTTCTGAACCGTAAAATACTATTTACCAAGGCGGATATCAAGTCCGACTGCTAAAAGCCAGGTTGTTTTTGCATAATTCTCTGTCACAGGAATACTAATGGTTCCAAGGGTATGATTATATGTTTTATCCCCTTTATTATAGAATGTTTTCAAACCACCAATGTTTATTCCAATAGCAGGTGTAATTTTATACTGACAGCCAATTGCCCCGGTATTTGATGAGAGGCTGTAGCTCAGGTCTGATTGATAATCCTTTGAAACACCTGTTTGCGAGGTAAGAAACCCAGCACTCACCAGGAACTTTTCGGTAAAATTATATTCTAGTCCTAAAGCAAGTTCATAGTAGTTTTTATCAATTATTGCACTGTTTGGAATAGCAACGCCAGTTGCATCTTTCTTTCCATAATCAGCATTTTTATCGAAATAATAATTGTATCCAAGTGTGGCATTTAATTTTGATGTTACAGGATAGGAAGCGCCGATTGATAACATTGCAGGCATGTCACTTCTTGTTTTTGCACCGTCAGGAAATGAACCTGTACCATCAACTTTAGTTTCGTTGGTAAGTTCAAGCTTTGTAATAAACTCGTATTTGATGGCAACAGTCAGTTTCTCTGCAATGGTAAGGTTAGCACCTATAATAGGGGTGTATCCTGTACCTTTCTGAACAGCATCGACTTCTTTATCGCCTGTACCGGCAGCCAGAACACCCATTTGCTGGGCTCCGCCTGCTAATTGCGCTGATCCGGCTGTTGCATTACCGGCAACAGTTGTATATACAACCTGGGCGGTTGCAATTGGAGTACTTTTCGATTGACCGGCAGCTACCAATGCACCTTCAAGTTGAGCCTGTTGTAAAGCTGTTATTGCTCCGAGAGCCTGGGCCTGTGCCAAAGTATATGATCCCAAACCTGCTGCTGCCAGGTTTCCGGCGGCTGTTGCAGCACCTGTATATTGTGTGGCAATACCGGTGTAAACGTTAGCACCGTCTGAAAAATATTTATTCATTTGTGAACCAAATGCATCGGCTCTCATAAAAGCTCCGGCAAATGTAGGTGCTGTTAAACCTGGAACAGTAGGGGCTGTGTAATGCGGATCAACCATTATATTCAGTATAGATCCTTTATATGTATTCTTTGCAGTTACAGTGCGGATACCGGCAAAAAGCGATACGGATGGGTTTACTTCGTATGAAACCCCGAACTGGTATCCAAAAAAGACTGAAGTACCTTCAAAATTTATATCAGCTTTATAATCAGTGACTCCAAAACCAGGGTCAGTTGCACTTTTTGGTCCTAGTTTAGGTTTTAAATCCGAAACAGGTATTTCGAACGAAGGTAACCCGGTATCATAAGTGGCACCGCCACCTCCGCCAACCGGATTAAACCCAAAAGAAAAAGCTAATTTATCAATTTTGTAAACTGCATAAATACCTGGAAAAACGGGAGCTTTAACAATTCCTGTAAATTTGGCGTTAGGGGTATCATGTAAATATTTATAATCATTAATAACATCCTTAGTTTGAAAAATAGATTGATTGTTTAATGAAAGGTGAAAGCCGTTTTTCAACTTTGTAAGTCCGGCTGGGTTGTAATAAACCGCATCAATTCCCAAAGAAGCATTCCGGGCAAGCATACGTGCATAAGCAGCACTCTGATTGGAGTTAGTCATGATTCCACCAGCCATCAGGCCTGAGCTGAGTAACGCTGCTGAAAGAGCAAGAAAAAATTGTCTTTTCATTTTGTAAGTTTTGGTTAATGATTTAATTCTTTTGGCTGTTTGAAGCAGCCAAAATATGTAGTTTTTTCCATAATACCAAATAAAATTGAATGCCAAAGCGTTGCAATCACACTCCACCCTTACGTATTCGGGAGTTTGCATATGTTTTACGAATTAACAATTAATTAACATTCTAAATTAATAGATCAGATTGCACCTTCTGAAGGATCACACGAATTTAGTTTAATTTTCTGTTGATTTAAATCCATGATTTGTTGAAAATTTTTAGCACCAATTTCACAGTTTGATACATTAAATCCGGCATCAGAGAATATTTCACTACTTTTGCCAATAGATAAAGGGTAAATTTGTTGCTTGTATCTTCATTTTTTCTAATAAATCAACCCATTGTGTCATGGTCTTCATCTAGGAATCAGCGCATTGAAGCCGGTTATGATAATTTTAAGTAAATAATAGATATTTTTTTTCTCCACTATTGCCCGGATAAAAAAAAGTATTACCTTTGCAGCCTCAAAAAACGATATGGTCCGTTCGTCTAGGGGTTAGGACGTCAGGTTTTCATCCTGGTAACAGGGGTTCGATTCCCCTACGGACTACTAACAACATTATAAAGTTTAACAATGGCAAATCACAAGTCATCCTTAAAAAGGATAAGAGCAAACGACAAGAAAAGGCTTCGCAACCGTTATTATGCAAAAACCATGCGTAATTCAATTAAAGCTTTTCGTGAATTAGAAGACAAAACAGTTGCTTCTGAAAAGCTTCCTTCGCTTGTTTCATTAATTGATAAACTTGCCAAGAAAAGCATCATCCACAAAAACAAAGCTGCGAACTTAAAATCGAAGCTTACTAAGAAAGTGAATGCGCTGTAAAAAAACCTTTACACAGGAAAGAGCCTCTGTTTTCAGGGGCTTTTTCGTTTTATATTGTTTTGTAATTTAGCATCTTCTATTCATTCAGTTTTATAACGATTTGATAATGGATAAAATATCAAAAACATCAATTAAAGGCTGGGCCGAAGATGACAAACCTCGCGAGAAACTCCTGAATAAAGGACCTGCCGCACTCAGCAATGCCGAATTGATAGCGATACTGATTGGGTCTGGCAACAATGAGGAATCCGCTGTTGCACTCTCGAAACGAATTATGAATGAAGTAAATGAAAACTTTGCCGAATTAGCCCGGCTTACTATTTCTGATCTTCAAAAATACAAAGGCATAGGCGAGGCTAAAGCTATTACAATTGCTGCTGCACTTGAACTAGGCAGAAGAAGAGGAACTTCAGTACTTAATGAAAAACCTCAGGTAAAAGACAGCAAAACAGCTTTTATCCTGTTTCAAAAAGAATTGGGTGACCTGAATTATGAAAATTTCTGCATACTGCTGCTCAACAGGGCTAACAAAGTGCTGAAAACTGTCAGGATAAGCGATGGCGGAATAACCGGAACAGTAGTCGATCAGCGAAAAGTTTTCAAAGTTGCGCTTGACAACAACGCTACTTCCATTATTTTAGGGCACAACCATCCTTCAGGGCAACTTACTCCCAGCGATGCCGATATACAATTAACAAAAAAGATGAAAGCTGCAGGAGAAACGCTCGATTTGCCTGTTCTCGACCATATTATTGTCGGCGATGGAAACTATTATAGCTTTGCGGATGAAGGAATAATGTAGAATGAGGGGTTAGGGATTGGGGGTTAGGATTTAGGGACGGAGAGATTAGGAGACTCAGAGACAGAGAGACTTTGAGACAGAATTAATGAGA
Source organism: uncultured Bacteroidales bacterium (assembly GCA_903913645.1). Taxonomy (GTDB): domain Bacteria; phylum Bacteroidota; class Bacteroidia; order Bacteroidales; family UBA4417; genus UBA4417. The sequence goes on from CAIWMA010000486.1 coordinate 6,249, forward strand.
CAAGGAAAACATGGAAAGATATCTTAGTCTATGAATAAAAAGATTTTTTCGATTGATATACAGTATATTAACTAATTAGAAGAAGATTTTAATGCTTAAAATTGTAACCGTTGTTGGCGCAAGGCCTCAGATCATTAAAGCTGCTGCTTTGAGCCGCGCTATCCGGAATTCATTTTCTGATCAGATTGAAGAAATTATAATACATACCGGGCAACATTACGATGCGAATATGTCGCAGGTATTTTTTGAAGAATTAGGCATTCCAAATCCACATATAAACCTCAATATAGGTTCAGCTTCGCACGGAAAACAAACGGCGCAAATGATACAGGAAATCGAGAAAGTTTTACTTACCGAAAAGCCCGACTTCATTGTACTTTACGGCGATACTAATTCGACCTTAGCCGGAGCCATCGCGGCAAGCAAAATTCATATTCCAATAGTGCATATAGAAGCCGGGTTACGCTCGTTCAACAAAAGCATGCCTGAGGAAATTAACCGTATAATGTGCGACCATGCCTCCACTCTACTGTTTGTGCCAACTGCAACCGGTATAAAGAACCTGGAGCGGGAAGGTTTTTCAACAACCAATAAAGCACCATATTCTTCAGATCATCAGGGAGTTTTTCATTGCGGCGATATTATGTTCGATAACCTGGTTCACTTTTCGGAAATGGCCGGTCAGAAAACAGATATCATGCATTCTCTTCATTTACAAGAGAATGACTTTGTATTGTGCACCATTCATCGCGATAACAATACCGATTCGCCCGAACGCCTCAACCAGATTATCAGTGCCATGTGTTACATTGAGGAAAACCTTCATTTAAAGATCGTTATTCCTTTGCATCCGCGAACTTCCAAGATCATCGAAAGCAATCTACCTGAAGATTTATACAACAGGCTAAAAAGCAATAAAAATATTCACCTGATTCCACCGGTTTCGTACCTCGAAATGATTATGCTCGAGAAAAACTCATTCCTAGTGCTTACCGATTCAGGCGGTGTGCAGAAAGAAGCCTATTTCTTTAAAAAGCCTTTGGTTGTAGCCCGTCCGGAAACAGAATGGGTCGAAATTATCGAAAACGGAGCCGGGATTATCGCCGATGCAGATGAACTGAAAATTATTGAATCCGTGAAGTATTTTTCGGAGGCGGGTGAACTTGATTTCCCGAATGTGTTTGGAAATGGTCATGCAGCTGAATTTATTTGCAGAACGATGCTGGAGCACAGGACTTAAAATAGTTCCTGATGCAATTCAAAGGCTATATGAGTTATACAAAAGCAATATGAGGACGAAGAAAGAATTGAAACAGGAATACGAGGAAATGAAGTTTAAGATGGGCGTATTCCAAATCAGGAATATGCTAAACAGCAAAGTATTCATTGGGAGTAGCCTCGATTTGAAAGCAATATGGCATGCCCAAAAATTACAGTTGGATATGGGAATGCATCAGAACAACGATTTACAAAAAGACTGGAATTTGTATGGCCCTGAGAATTTCATTTATGAGATTCTGGAGGAAATTCAAGGATACGATGACAAACCAATAGATTATAAAAAGGAAATCAAGGCTCTTGAATTATTAATTATTGAAGAGGTAAAACCTTTTGGGATTAAAGGATACAACCGAGAGCCTAAAAATCCTGTCCTCTGAAATTGCCTGTTACAATTTTCAACTATCAGAAATCCTTCGATTTCCTTACCTGTTTTTCCAAACATTATTTCCCTCAATTTGCATTTAACTAAAAACATATCCATTTTCAATGGCTTTCAACGTATTCAAAAACTTAAGTTTGTTTTTAGTTTCGTACTTTTGTAATCTCAGAATCACGCATTACGTGATGCCAGGTTAAAAGCTGGTTTTATAAGTACCTTTCCAAAATTCCAATTCTCATGCAAACTGATGTAAAAAATAAAACCTTATCCGACCTTGCCATGCTTATTTCAGAACATAAATCTGAAATAATTCAGCAGAATAATATTGATATTGCAGGTTCCGACAATCTCGACCCAACTCTGTACGATAGGCTGAAAGTGGACGAAAAAAAGGTCGATGGTATGGTCGCATCTATAAATGAAGTTATACATCTTGAAGACCCTGAAGGAGAAATACTTCACCACTACAATCACCCGAATGGAATGAAGGTTGAAAACAGGAGCGTTCCATTTGGACGAATTCTTATCATATACGAATCAAGACCTGATGTAACCATAGAAGCAGCCATAAATGCCTTTAAGTCAGGAAATAAAATCTATTTGAAAGGCGGAAAAGAATCGAAAAACACCAATGTCTTCCTGGTAAACCTTTGGGCACAGGCATTACAGATGAATAATTTGGCAGTTGAAACTGTAACCTACCTGGACATCGACAGAACAGAAACTCAGAAATTATTAAAAGAAAATCATCTCAGTCTGGATCTGATAATCCCACGAGGTGGTGAAGAACTTATCAATTACATTAAACAGAATACGTCCATCCCTCTCATTATCAGTGGCAGAGGCAATAATTTTGTTTATGTGCATTCGGATGCCGATTTCACGATGGCTCAGGAAATCGTTATCAACGGCAAAAGCAGATTGAGCGTTTGTAATGCCATTGATAAAGTGCTTTTCAATTCAAACACAGAAAATTTAAAACAGAAAGTTGAGCAGGTTCTCACAAAAGCGATAGAAATGAAGCTTGATGTTTATGGCGATGGAGATTTCTTTAAATCGTTTGAGTTTATAACTCCGATGACTGATCCACAGATGTATGAACAGGAGTTTCTTTCACCAAAAATATTGTTCGGAATTGTTGAAAACGTTGATAATGCTATAGATATCATTAACAAATATTCCGGCGGACATTCTGCAGTTATTGTAACTGAAGATGAAAGCGTGGCGACTAAATTTCAGAATGAAGTGGATTGTGCAGCAGTATATCACAATGCATCTTCAAGGTTTACTGATGGCGGCCAGTTTGGATTCGGTGCCGAAATAGCTATCAGCACCCAAAAGCTACATTTCCGGGGACCTGTAGGTTTGGCACAACTTGTTACCAATAAATGGTTTATAACCGGAAACGGGCAAATTAGGAAGTAGTATGAAAGGAATTATTGTAGTTAAAATTGGCACATCAACACTTACCGCCGGAACAAAAAAAATTTCAAGGGGTAAAATTGAAGATATTGCCCGGCAGATTGACCGGTTAAAAGAAAACTACCATATAGTCCTGGTTTCATCCGGCGCTATTGCAACAGCGCGGCAATTTGTAAATATCGAAGGCTGGGAAAATATTGTTCGATCAAAACAAGCCTTGTCAGCTATTGGACAGCCCAAATTAATGCAGATTTACAGCGAGGTTTTTGGTGATTTCAATCTTAAAATTGCACAGTGTTTAATGACATACCGGGACTTTGAAAACGAGGTCTCCAGGATTAATACGGCAAATACGATCAGCGAATTACTGGCGCATAATTATATTCCTGTGATTAACGAGAATGATACCGTTGCAGTAGAAGAGCTGATACTTGGAGATAATGATAAATTGTCGGCTATGGTAGCAAATTTAATTGATGCCGAAAAACTGATAATAGCTTCGGACATTGATGGTTTATTTGACAAAAACCCAAAATTATACAGTGACGCAAAATTAATTACAGAAATCTCCGATTTAGATTCCATAGGCAAGTTTATTGAAGAAAATGATGACGGACTTGGCACCGGGGGAATGACTTCAAAAATAAATGCGGTAAAAATCTGTTTTGAGAAACACATCACAGTTTATATTGTAAATGGCTCGAAACCGAATTTTATTGAGGACAGCCTAAGCGACAATATTGAGTTCACGAAATTGATTCCTGGCAAAAACCTCAACTAATTGAAAATTAACCTGTAATCTGTACCTTTGAATTCGACTGCTTCGATAAGGCAATTCAAATATGCACAGTATAAAATTATTCCATTTTCAGAAGCATTTAAACAAAAGAATTATTTTCTTAGGGGCAATAACCACACATCTGGTTTTATTCTATATTTACAACGTAAAGTATAATTGTTAGCTTAATCCTAACTTCTTTCATTATAAATGCTTTCCTATGAAGTTTATACTATTTTCATTTTTCCTGATACTAAGCACTTTAAGCGTTTTAGGTCAGGTAAGTTTTGATAAAGGTTATTTTATTACCAACAATAACCAGCGGGTCGAGTGTTATATAAAAAATACCGATTGGGGTGATACCCCCAAGGACTTTAGATACAAGCTTACTGAAACTGGTGAAACCTTGAAAGGAGAAATTTCTGATACCAGGGAGTTTGGCATCCCAGGAATAATAAAATGTATACGGGCCGATGTAAAAATTGACCGTTCACCTCGTACTTTTTCTAATTTTTCAGATACGAAAGAGCCCATATGGGCAGATGAGAAATTGTTCTTAAATGTAATACTCACTGGGAAAGCTTCACTTTATTATTTTGCACAGGCTGATATAAGGTTCTACTTCTACTCCGTTAATGATACTGCTATAAAACAATTGATTTGCAAGGATTACAAAATTGACAATTCAAATATTTACAAAACAAATAATGAATTCAGGCTTCAACTCTATAACGATGTAAAGTGCCCCGGTGCATTGATAAGTTCGGTTGAAAAACTAAATTATAAGCAGGATGAACTGGTAAGTTATTTTAATAAATACAATTCCTGCATGGGCAGTTCCATGGAATCCTTTGCTTTCAGAAAAAAAAGAGATTTATTCAATCTCAGGATCACACCAGGTATTAATTATTCCTCCTTTTTGGTTCAGAATCGCTCATACGGCAAAGATTATGCATTTAAAAGTAAAGTGAGCTTCCGTCTAGGGCTCGACGGAGAACTGGTATTTCCTTTCAATAAAAATAAATGGGCCTTATTTTTTGAACCTACCTATCAGAGTTTCAATTCCGAAGCTAACCCCAACAGTTCTCCGGCATTATCCATAGCATATAGTAACATTGAGTTTCCGATTGGCCTTCGATATTATATGTTCCTGAATCATGATATTAAACTTGTAATCGATGCATTATTTATTCCAGCAGATGCTATTGCATTTAAAGAGGACTTCTATGTGTTTAAAATTAATCCAAATTCAAGTTTTGCTTTTAGCGGAGGTTTTGAATTCAAAAGATTGTCCGCTCAAATCAGATATTATACCCCACGAAACCTGATATGGAACAACGATCCATGGTATTCTGACTACCAGAGGATTTCGTTTATACTTGGATTTAAAATATTGTAGTTTAATCAATAAATTAGTTGGAAAAGGTCTGAGTTAAAATACCAGGAAACTTCCTGAATGCTCCCATAAATTTCTTAACAGGTGAAAAAGTATTCGTACCTATGCAAAACATTCGTGTATATAACCATTAATAAAATATTCACTTTAAATCACATATAATCATATGAAAACCAATATCATAACTATCATATTAGCTTTTATCACATTGATTTCTTTTGGGCAAATCAACTATGAAAGTGGTTACTTTATTGATAATAACAACAAGCGCGTTGAATGCTTAATTAAAAACATTGACTGGAAAAACAATCCAACCGAATTTGCATATAAAGTAACAGCGAACGCTATCCCTGAAAAAGGCTCACTCAACACTGTTAAAGAGTTTGGAGTTACCGACTTTTCAAAATATGTAAGGGCAGATGTAAAAATTGATATTTCTTCTTCTGAACTCGATAATCTCTCAAATCAGGCTAATCCAGAATGGCAGGAGGAACGTTTGTTTTTAAACATGTTGGTTGAAGGAAAAGCAAAACTGTATTATTACGAAAAAAGCAGATTTGTTCGTTTCTTCTACTCTTTATCAGACACATCGATTGTTCAATTAATTTACAAAGAATATTATGCTTCTGAAAACCAGTTAGCTGAGAATTTTACATATCGCACACAACTTTGGAATAATGTAAGGTGTGTAAATGAAGGTTTGAATTCGGTGGAAAATTTGCGCTATAATAAAGGTGAGTTAGAACGTTACTTCAAAAAGTACAATGCAAATGAAGAAAGTACTACTTTGGTATATAGCGCAAAAAAGAATAGAGATTCCTTTCAATTGCGCCTAACACCAGGTTTAAATTATTCATCAGTAAAGGCTGCTAATGCTTTTGCATCTAATGAATTCGTTGATTTTGGTCCTAAAATAAACTTTAGAATCGGGGTCGAGGCACAATTCATACTGCCGTTTAACAAGAATAAATGGGGAATTCTTTTTGATCCCAGTTTTCAGTATTTTAACGCAAGCGGGCAGAATAGTTATGAAAAGGTAGAAATGAAGTATCAATCCATTGAATTCCCCATAGGTCTGCGCCACAGATTTTATATAAATGAAAACCTGACATTTTTTGTAGATGCACTTTTTATAACAAATTACAGTTTTGATTTTAATTCGACAATTTCAAGCCTCGAGGTTAGGACCGGTAATAGCTATGCTATTGGAGGAGGTGCAGGATTTAAAAAATTAAGTGCTGAGATCAGGTATTCAACCCAAAGAAATTTGTTAAGAGATTATATATACTGGAGTACAGACTATCGCAGAATTTCACTCATTCTTGGTTTCAGAATACTTTAAGCTGTTCATTTTAAACTAAAACATAATTTATGAAAACAAAGTTTATTGCTTTATTTTTAATTGTCACTTCAAGTACGTTCGGACAAATCAGCTTTGAAAAAGGCTATTTTATCAATAATGATAACCAGCGGGTTGAATGCCTGATTAAAAATATGGATTGGAAGAACAATCCTTCAGAATTTGATTATAAATTAACTGCCGATGGAAGTGCAGAAAAAGGAAGCCTTGCTAATATAAAAGAGCTGGGTGTTACAGGTTTCTCGCGGTATGTTAGGGCAGATGTAGAAATTGATCTGTCACCTGCTGATTTAAATAACCTTTCAAAAAAACCTGACCCGGAATGGTCGCTTCAGAGATTGTTCCTGAAAGTGCTTGTTGATGGGAAAGCAACTCTTTACTATTATGAGAACAAAGGTTTGGTCCGTTTTTTTTACTCGGTTTCAGATACTGCAATAAATCAGCTGATTTATAAGGAATATTACACCGCTGATAACCAGGTTGCGGAAAACCGCCAATTTCGCGGTCAACTCTGGACAGATGTCAGAATTGCAAACGAAAACATGACTTCAGTGCAGAATATCCGCTATTATATTTCCGATCTTGTCCGCTATTTTGAAAAGTATAACGAAGGAGACGGGGTTTCATCGACGGTACTGGGTTCGAGAGAAAAAAAGGATTCGTTTCATATAAGGATTACACCTGGCATTAGTTTTGCGTCAATGTCAATTTCTGATCTCGAAGGCTCAGGCGAAGTGATTGATTTTGGGAATAAAGTAACATTCAGTTTCGGGTTGGATGCCGAGTTAATTTTGCCATTTAACAAGAATAAATGGGGATTTTTTTTGAATCCTACCTATCAATATTTTAATTCATCCATACCCTATCTCAATTCAACCATCTCAGCAGACTACCAATCGATTGAATTTCCGTTGGGGATCAGGTACTATATCTTTTTAAACCAGAACTTAAAATTGTTTGCCAATGCGGAATTCATACTTATGAAAAGTATTTCGTTCGATTCAAAAATTTATGGCATGGATGTTAATACCCGTAATAGTTGTGCTATAGGATGTGGTGTTGCGCATAAAAAACTGAGTGCTGAAATACGCTATTATACCGACCGGGAATTACTTTACGATTACATTAGTGTAAATACTGACTATACAAGGCTTTCAATACTATTCGGGTACAAGATTTTTTAAGATGTAGTTCTTTCTCATCTGTTTATGAAAAACCGCCAGGTGTTGCAATCAAATAATAATTCAAAAATATGTTTATAACTTAAAAAGAATTTGTACTTTTGCACTCCATTTGTAAAAATCACGCATTACAATAACTAAAATAAAGTAAAACAAATGATTAGACAGTACGAAGCCGTTTTCATTATGACTCCCGTTTTATCTGATGAACAGATGAAGGAAACGGTAAGCAAGTTCCAGAAGTTCCTTAATGACAAAGGGGCTACAATTATTAACGACGACAATTGGGGTTTACGTAAGTTAGCTTACCCTATTCAGAAAAAATCGACCGGTTTTTATCACCAGTTCGAATTTCTTGCTGAAGGTAACCTGATCAACGATTTCGAAATCGCCATGAAACGTGATGAGCGTATTCTTCGCTTTCTCACTGTTGTTTGTGACAAACACGCTGTTGCATACAGCGCTAAACGTCGTGCTAAAAAAGCAGAAAAAGCTGCAGAAAAAGCACAGGCTTAATTGTAACCCTAAAAAATCAGAAAAATGGCCACACAAGGAAATTCGGATATCAAATACCTGACTCCCATTACGGTTGACGTCAAAAAGAAAAAATATTGCCGTTTCAAAAAGAGCGGTATCAAGTACATCGATTACAAAGATGCAGACTTCTTGCTCAAATTTATTAACGAGCAAGGTAAGATTTTACCACGCCGGTTAACCGGAACAAGTACCAAGTACCAGCGCAAAGTAGCCCAGGCTGTTAAACGTGCCCGTCACTTGTCGTTATTACCTTACGTTGCAGACTTATTAAAATAGTAGGAGGTTCAGATGGAAATTATACTTAAAAAAGATGTAACCAACTTAGGTTACGCACACGATGTTGTGACAGTTAAAGACGGCTTTGCCCGCAATTTTCTTATTCCACAGGGACATGCTGTTATGGCAACCGAACCTAACAGGAAGATTAATGCCGAAGACCTCCGTCAGAAATCATTCAAAGCTCAGAAAACCAAAAAAGAAGCTGAAGTAGTTGCTCAATCACTTGAGAATATTACAGTTAAAATAGGAGCTAAAGCTGCTGAAACCGGAAAAATTTACGGATCAGTTAATGCTATTCAGATTGCTGATGCACTCAGAGATCAATTTAAAATTGATATTGACCGCAAGAAAATTCATGTTGATGGCGAATCAATCAAAGAAACCGGTAGCTATACTGCCAGTATTCGTCTTCACAAGGATCTGCTTGTAAATATCAATTTTGAGGTTATTGCTGAATAATCATAACCTTGCAAGCATATTATTGTTAATTTAATCCCGGATTATTCCGGGATTTTTTTTTGTATTGAACTAACCTCATAAGAGTATGCTTTCACACAATCAAGTCAAATATATCAATTCACTGAAGATAAAGAAATTCAGGCAGTTACACAAGGCTTTTATCGTTGAAGGCGAAAAAGGGGTCGGGGAACTGCTCAAAAGTTCATTACAAACTTTAAAACTGTTTGCTTTACCTGAATGGGTTGATAAGAATATTCCCATGCTGAAAAGGAAAAATATTGATCTGCAGGAAATTTCAGAAACCGAACTTAGCAAAATCACTGACCTCATTACACCAAACCAGGTTTTGGCAATTGCTGAAATACCTGCCACCGCTCTACCCGCTCCAACCGAATTTACCGGAATGACCCTTGCGTTGGATGGCATACGGGATCCCGGCAATATGGGAACCATGATCCGCACAGCCGATTGGTTCGGAATCAGCAAGATCATTTGCTCTTCCGACTCGGTTGATATGTATAATCCTAAAGTTATTCAAGCAACAATGGGATCATTCAGCAGGGTTAGCGTTTTTTATATCAACCTGCCAGATTTCTTTAAAAGCTTGCCTTCGGAAATTCCTGTTTTTGGCGCCATGCTCGAAGGCCCAGATATTACACAGAAAATCTTTACCCGCCCGGGAATTGTAATGATTGGCAGCGAGTCGCATGGAATATCAGGCAGCCTGATTCCCTTCATCAACGAGCCGCTTCATATTCCTCATTTTTCTGATTCAGGAACACAAAATCATGCCGAATCACTGAATGCTTCAATTGCCAATGGAATTATATGTTACGAAATTTGCAAACAGCTTTATAAAAATATTTTTTGATTTCTTAGGCTTTTTATGTAAAATTCACTAATTTTTTGCTTAAATTTGTATGTTTAACATAAAAACCCAAAAAAACCGTGGCCCCTTTATCGAAATTAATAAATTATCATATAGAGGAACTGAAAAGGATGGAAAACCTTTCGGAAAGAACAAAAAATGTATGCATAGAGGGTTCGCTCGATACATTGTTCAAAATTCTCTATTATTTCCTTGAGCGGAATACGTTCCGTGATATCAGGAATTGTGGCCTTAAAACTGACGTTGAGCTGATAAACCTCTCGAAGAAGTACCTGAGCATCTCAGGGCTTACTCTTGAGGATTTGAGAATGAATGAACCATTACTGGGATTTGAAGATTTTAAACTTTTCTGTTATGTAAATTTTAAAGTCCCGTCAGAAGTTACTGAATGTTACAAAGCAGCATTTATTTCGAAGAATTTCCCCTTATTCAGCTATGTACAAACCATGATCAAATACATTTTAAATGATCGTGAGCAATATATCTTTAATAACAACTATGGCTTCGTTGAGAAGTCGCAGAAACGCACCTTACAAGCCATTGGCGATCATTACAGCATTACCCGCGAAAGAGTACGCCAGATTTCCCAAAAAGTGCCTGATAAAGTTTTTAGCGCTATCACCAAAATCTCCCATCGGTTTGTAAATATCGATAAACACTTCGATTACGGACTAGATCTGAAGAAAGAAATCATAGTAATTAACCAGGAACTTGTTGATCAGATCAATAAGAAAGAAAACCTGGCTTATACAGGGAAACTTTATTCACTTGTATTCTCCGGTATTTTCCAGCGTTATTTTATAAGTACCCAAAATATCGAAAATAATTATCACTTTTACTACCTTGTAAGCCGGAAATATAAAGAAATATTCGACTTCAAAGCATTTATTAATGATATTGAAGAACGCAATTCGGTACGTATGGTTAATGATTTGCCTGCTGACCTCCCAGGGTATCTCAGCCATTTTGTTCTGCCCGGACAAATAGTAAACGACAGGCTTAAACAAATCTGCAAGCGTATTGCAACAGAAGAATTCGGATTGGGTTATGATAAGACCAATATCGTTTTCAGGCGTAATTCGTTGGTAAAACTTTCGGAACATATAATAAGTATTCTTGCTGCTGTTGGGCGCCCGATGAAACTTACTGAAATCTGCAAAGAGCTGAAAACGCGGTCCAAACGCATTCCTCCGAACATCGAATCCTTACGGTCTTCTATTTTGAGTATTGAAGAAGTAGCCGCAATCGGGAAAACAAGCACTTACGCTCTCAAGGAATGGGATATGGTTAAAACAGGCACTATTAAAGAGCTGGTAAAAGAATTCCTCGAATCATCTGCAGAGCCTAAACATATTTCAGAGATAGCTTTGTATGTAAATAAATTCAGAAAGACGACAGATAAAAACATCCTTTCTAATCTGAAACTTGATAAAACTAATACATATGTGTTCTTTAAACTCGGTTACATCGGGTTGAAATACAAACAGTATAAAAACATTCAGATTCAAAGCGATAAGAAAACAAGAGGCAGGAAACCTAAAATCACTGCTGATAACCAATTAAATTTGCTTTAGCCTTTCGCAAAGGGAAATTGAATAGAATTAATTACTTGAAAACAGAGCTGCCAGAAGGCAGCTCTGTTTGTTTTACACCGAACGAGTAATCCGGGAGTAAAAGCAAGAAGGATCATAGCCACCAGGTTCTGAAATCACAACAGGTTTTGTTGTACCTTCGCCAAATACCCCTAAAAACGTTAAATTGATCAAAAAAATACTTCAAACACTGAACATAGTAGCACTTAATGCCATGCAGCTTGCATCGGTTGAGGCAATCAGTAAGAATAAAAATATTATTTTGCTTTCACCTACCGGATCAGGAAAAACACTTGCATTCCTTTTGCCTGTTTTAAAAAGCCTTGAAAAGGAAAATAATAAAGTTCAGGCTATAGTTATCACTCCATCGCGTGAATTAGCCATCCAGATAGAAGATGTTTTCAAATCGATGAATACCGGCTTTAAAGTGAGTTGTTGCTATGGCGGGCATAAAATGAGCGTTGAGAAGAATAATCTAATTGAGCCTCCTGCCTTACTTGTAGGAACTCCCGGACGCATCCTGGATCATATCACCCGAAACAACTTTAATACTGATGACATTCACACACTAATTCTGGATGAATTCGATAAATCACTTGAACTTGGATTCCAAACTGAAATGTCATCCATAATAGAAAAACTTGGCGTGGTAGAAAAACGAATACTGACTTCTGCCACTAAAGCTCTTGAAATACCTCCATTTACAGGTATTACTGATCCGTTTATTCTTGACTATTTAAATGAAAACCAGGTTCTGCAAGGGCTTAAATGCAATATCGTTCGATCAGAGCATAAAGATAAATTATCGACTTTATTTCAATTGCTTTATCATTTGGGAGGAGAACAGACATTAGTGTTTTGCAATCACCGTGAAGCGGCACAAAGGGTAAGCGATTCGTTAACAGATAGTTTGGTTGTAAATGAATATTTTCATGGCGGCCTGGAACAACATATACGCGAACGTGTATTGGGCAAATTCAGAAACGGAAGCTGCAATATACTGGTATGTACCGACCTTGCTTCCCGCGGGCTCGACATTCCCGATATCAAGCATGTAATTCATTATCATTTGCCAGCTAATGAAGAAGGTTATGTTCACCGGAACGGGCGTACAGCCCGGATGAATGCAAAAGGTGATTCATATCTGATTTTGAGTGCAGAAGAAACTGTGCCCGCGTATATAAAAGATGAACTGAATAATATTGAATTGCCGGTTACGAGAATATTGCCGGTAAAACCTGTATGGGGAACTTTATATATTGGCAAAGGCAAAAAGGATAAACTGAATAAAGTCGATATTGTCGGCTTCCTGATGCAGAAAGGCAACCTGAAGAAAGAAGAAATCGGATTGATCGAAGTGAAGGATTTCTTTTCGTATGTAGCGGTAAAACGTACCAGAATCAAGGAATTACTCAGGCTGATCCGTGATGAGAAAATAAAAAACAAAAAGACTGTGATTGAGGAGTGTGATTAATGTACAGTTTAAATTTTGCCAAATTCTTACTCCCAAATAATTACAGGATGTAAGACGGAAGCGGGAAGTATCCTCAATCGAAGCGCACAATTTACAGGGCTTTTTGACATTCGCCTCTCTCTAAGCCTGAACTGAGCAGAGCCGAAGTTCCCCTCGCCCCTTCTTAATCTACAAAGCAGCAAAAACAGTCTAATAATTTTTTTTACGACTTCACATATTCATTAAGATCAGACATCAGAATGCTTTCCAGTTCCTGCATATTCTGTTTCCTTGTTTCACAGAATAAAAAGCCAAACAGAGGGAATTTACTAAAGTCGGCTTTTCGGAGTTCGAGCGGTTTTTCGAAATCTGCCAGAAGTTTCTCATAATCAAAAGATTGAATATGCTTTCCTTCTATTCCGGTACTGTTGTTTAAAACAATATTGCTGAAAACCGCTCCATCTTTATCTTTCAGAAGAAGGTTCCAGTCCGGCTGTTTTTGCTGGAATAAATATTCATACAGGTTTATACCGAAAGCATGCCACGCCAGGTCAGGCGTTGAACACCAGCCGCCAAACCGAAGGGGATTTACTTCGATCGGAGCGACAAAACCATTTTCATCGATCCTCACTTCTACGTGTGCCGGAAAATTCCGAAGTTCAGCTCGTTTCCCTATTTCAGTTAGAAAAATTGTAATTGGATTTTTGTAGTTTTCAATAATTTCCTTCGAAGTGATATAAACTCTGTCATTCACATCCGTACCCGACGAAAAGATGTGTTTCATTATATTCAAAACTACCGGCTGCCCAAGATTATTGAAATAGCAATCTATAGCAAATTCATCCCCATTAATAGACTCTTCGATAATGAATTCGCCGGTGTGCAACACTTCAGGAGGATATAAATCTTTGATAAGATCTATCTCTTTTAAGATCGTTTGTACGGTTTCTTCCCAATCGGATAACTTTTCAACTTTGTAAACTCCAAGACTGAAAAATCCCACAGCCGGCTTAATTATAAAAGGAAACGGAAAATCTTTTGCATCAAGGCTTTCAAGTACATCTAAGGATATACCTTTATAGAAATAGCCAGGAAACATATCTCTGATCAAGTCGCGGAAGAGCACTTTGTTTTTGAACTTCTTAATCTTTCCCGGCAGGCTTGTATGGTGTAAGTTGTTTTCGATCCAGCTGATGGAATTTTCGGAATTGGTGTAAAGCAAATTATTATTACCTTCCTCAAATTGAGCAATTGCCTCCTCTGGGGAAAGCAACATTAAATTCCTGCCAGCAGCATATTCATCAATCACACTGGTGTGAATTACCGGAATTTTGTTCCTTTCAAGTGTATTAAGTAAAAATTCAGAGATGTAGGGTTTGTCGAGTATTATCATTAGATATTTCTTTGTTCTTAAAGTTTTTCGTAGACCTGATTCAAAACAAAAAGTTACGCCCTTTCAAGGCTTTAAAGTAATTTGCACTGAAAGGGCGTTAGAATTGAAAGCAAGCAATATTGAATTAATTTCCAGCCCTTTTTTCGAGCTCTTCCCTTTTCAAGGTTATAAGATGCCCGATTGGTTTGCCATCACGATATGTTATAACACGCAAAGTTACAGGACCATGGGGAAGCTCAACCGGCTGCGAATATTTCGTCGTGAATTTGTCAGGCATCGCATCATCAATGGTATAATAAATTTCAAGATCTGGCAACTCAGATTCTATAGTTATTTTTAGTTTCCCATCTTTCAGATTTGCTTTCACAATAGCGTCATAAATGGCTTTTGAATAATTGATTTCTTCGATATCTGAGCGTTCAAATTGATTTTCTACACGTTTAGTAAAATTGTTCCAGTTCTTACTTTCTTTAGGCGACCAGTAGACTTCTGATAAAGCCCATGCTCTTGGAAAAGTCATATATTGTGCATACCGAAGGGTTGGAACCTGCTCTGTCCAAAGATTTCCTTGTCCGCCAAGTATATATTTTGCTTCAACACCATCAGGAACAGGTTCAAAACTATAGCATTTTTGTAACCGAAGACCTGCATAGATCGGAGGGTCGACGGTACGTTCGCCCTGGGTATAATCAAGGTATGCAAAAGTAGTCGGCGTCATCACTACATCGTGGCCCAATCTGGCCGCTTCAATTCCACCTTTAATGCCACGCCAGCTCATTACTGTTGCTTCGGGTGAAATACCGCCATCAAGAATTTCATCCCAACCGATAAGTTTTTTGCCTTTCGCCTTAAGGATTGCTTCTACCCTATTCATAAAATATCCCTGCAGGTCTTCCACATGCCTGATTCCAAGCTTTTTCATCAAAGCCTGGCAACCTTCATCTGCAGCCCAGTACCCTTTGTAACATTCATCACCACCAACATGAATGTATTGCCCGGGGAAAAGTGCAGCTACCTCAGTAAAAACCTTATCCAAAAACATATAAACATTTTCATCCGATGGATTCAACGCATTTTCAATATTCATTTTAAAAGTTCCGTTTCCAAACCATTCCGAAAAAGGACTTCCCGGGCTCACTCGGGTACTCGTATCTTTTTTACAACTCAGTTCGGGATAAGATGCAATTGCAGCCATACTGTGGCCTGGCACATCAATCTCAGGAACAATGGTAATGTTTCGCTCTGCTGCATATTTTATTACTTCACGTATATCATCCTGTGTATAAAATCCTCCATCAGTAGCTTTTTCACCTGGCTTGGGAAAATCGCGGTCACCAAAACGGCCATAACGCTGAACACGCCATGCACCAACTTCCGTTAATTTTGGCAACGATTTGATTTCAATCCGCCAGCCTTCATCATCCGTCAGATGCCAGTGAAAAGTGTTAAATTTCATGCGGGCTATTTCATCGATATACGATTTGACATCTTCTTTTGTAAAGAAATGACGGCTTACATCAAACATAAGCCCACGCCATCCAAAACGAGGATAGTCGGTAATTTTAACTGCTGGAATTACCCATTTCACTTTCGCAATATTCTTGCTTTCAATCTCTTTCGGCAAAAGCTGCAAAAAAGTCTGCATCCCATAAAACAGTCCAGCAGTTTGATTGGCAGTTATAGTTACGCCTTTTGAAGTTGAAGCCAGGGTATATCCTTCTTTTCCAAGTTGTTGATCTGGAACAGCATTAATATTCAGTTGAATTGTTGCTTTCTTTCCCTGAACAGCTTTAATTCCAAAACCAGTAGCTACATTTATTTTCTGTACCAACATTTGAGCGATATCGAGTCCTTCGGGAGTATTAAAACCAACGGTCACAGATTTCGTTAATGTAAATGAACCCGTATTTTGCTTAACCTCAACAGGTTGCGGAATCAAGTTTAAAGAGCTATTCTGAGCATGTAACATGTTAATGGACAGAAGGAACAAAAGTGAAGGAATAAATTTCATATAAACTGAGGTTAATTAAGTTTCAAAATTGTGGTTTAACAGGTATGTGAATTCAAAATTTGCATAATACTGTGATTCAAATTATCAACGATTCCATTATTTATCCTTCCGGATAAGTTTTTCAAATCCCTTGGTATAGAATGTTTTCAAACTGCCATCAGGCGCGGTATAAATAAAATACACTTCGAGTTTAGGATGTTTTTTGAGAAACTCTTTGCCTTTTTCAACACCCATCACCATAAAAGCAGTTGCATAAGCATCAGCCGTTATGCAATCTTTGTCGAGAACTGAAACACTCAGTGTCGTATGTTTTACCGGATAACCATTCAAAGGATCGATTGTATGCGAATACCGGATGCCATTTTCTTCATAAAATTTGCGGTAGCTTCCAGATGTTGAAATTGCCATGTCCTGAAGCGAGACAACTGCCTGAATTTTGCGTTCATCATCCGCATTCTTTGTGGGTAATTCAATTGCCACACTCCATTTTTCGCCACCTGGCTTAGTTCGCCTTGCCAGAACTTCACCGCCAATATCTATCAGATAAGATTGAATGTCTTTTGAATCAAGAAAAGCAGCAACAACATCGACCGCGTATCCCTGTGCAATAGCATTATAATCGATCCGTATCCGGGGATCAGTCTTTATTAGTTTACCGTTATCGAGCATCACTTTATGAAATCCAACCAATGGCATCAAACTATCAACTATATGCTGGTTCATTTTCATGCGGTTGGCCAAGCCAAATCCCCAGGCCGATACCAGCGGTCCAACTGTGATGTCGAATGATCCATATGTCTTTTCAGAAACTTCCATCGCTTTTTGAAAAATGACCGTGAACATTTTATCTGCCCTTGCAGAAGGATCATTATTATTCAGTCGGGAAATAATAGAATTGGGTTTATACGTAGAAGCAGTGGAATCAAACCTCTTAAGCAACGAATCTATTGATGGCTGAAAGCTGGTGCTATCGTCACTGTAATAGGTAATTGCATAATATGTACCCTGGGTTTCGCCGCCAATTTTAATAAGCACAGGCTCCTTTCGATGCCTGCAGGATGTAAGCAGAATCAATAAAAGCAAAGAAAAAAGTGAAATTTTCCGCGTAATGAAATTCATGGCGACCAGTGTTGTGGAGATTTTCCTGAAAATAGTTTCAACGGGCGAAAATAATAAAAAACCCGGCATCATTTGTGATATTAATAAGTATACTTGCAGATGATTTACATTTGCAGAATGAAATATCTTATTCCTGGAAGAAATATGAAACTCATATCCCTTACAACTTTCCTGATTATCTGTTTTTTAATACAAAATGTTCAGAATGCATCCGCTAAAATCTCAGGATCAAAATCCGATACCACGGATTTTTACCAGGATAACTATTTGCGTAATGATGATCATGTTTATCAGAAATATATTCAGGCTGTGGAACTTTCACGCGTAGGATTTGATCTTGCTGATCCCATTATTACCTTAGGCAGCGACGAACAGTTCCATGTGGTTTTTGACGATTTGCACAGAAATTTCAATCAATACTACTACAAAGTTCAGCACTGCACTGCTAATTGGGAAAAATCAGAAATCTGGACCAATGAATACCTTGAAGGCAACGAGGAAGAACAAATTGAAAAGTATGAACCTTCGTTTAATACCCGGACCACCTACACCCATTATGATTTTTACTTCCCGAATGAGCGGTACATCCTGAAAAAATCGGGAAATTATATTTTAAAGGTTTACTCACGCGATGCTGCCGGCAATGAAGTATATGCCTTCACCCGCAGATTCATGGTGGTTGACCCAAAAGTTATTATTAATGCATCCATAGGGCGTGCGGGAACATCCGAAGATTATGAAACCAAGCAGGAAGTTGACTTTACAATTAATACGGCTGGCTATCGTATTGACGCTCCTTATCAGGATATTAAGGTGGTAATTCTGCAGAACTGGCGCTGGGACATTGCCCTTACCAACCTGAAACCATATATGGTATATAATGATAAACTTGATTATTCGTTCGATAACGGAACAAATCTTTTTGATGGAATAAACGAATTCAGGCGATTTGATCTGAAAAGCATAAAATTGATTTCTGAAAAAATCAGGGAAATCACCTTCGACGATACCATGTTTTATGCGAAGCTTTGGGAAAGTGAAAAGCGGACGTACAAAGAATATTCTTTTGATGACGATATTAACGGTAAGTTCCTTTTGAAAAATGATGATGCCCCATCGGTTTCGAATGAAGGAGAATATGTTACTGTGAAATTCTTTCTTCCGTTTGAAGCGCCTATAGTAGAAGGAAATCTTTATGTAGCAGGTGGTTTCAATTGCTGGCAATATACTCCGGAAAATAAAATGGAATACAATTTCCGGCGAAAAGGCTATGAAGCAAATCTTCTGTTCAAACAGGGTTATTATAACTATCTGTATGTCATGCTTCCTAATAATTCTAAATCAGGTGATGCTACCTGGGTTGAAGGAAACCATTCGGCAACACGGAACAATTACACTATCCTGGTTTATCACCGTTCGCGTGGTGAGTTGTACGATGAACTGATTGCGACAGGGAGTTTTGACAGCAGGAAATAATTGGATAATCCACTTACATAGCCAGGTATCATGAATATTGGCAATGCGTTTATTTATCGGCTAAATCTCAGAAACGTTCCTAAGGGAAGTTTTTTGCCGAACTTGTCACCAAGGTATAATTCCCCGAAATCGTTGTTCTCACCACGATTAAAATAACTGTTAACCAGGTTATTGCCAACCAATGCGGAGAATCCGATAGAATACATATTGAGAATCAGAAAGCTATTCTGGGCTAGCAACAGTTTGCTGCAAAGCATGATCATTTCATTCAGATTATCGTCTAGTATCCACTTCTCGCCATCGGCGCCGCGGCCATAAGCTGGTGGATCAAGAATAATTCCGGAATAGGTATTCCCCCGGCGAACTTCGCGCTGAACAAACTTTAAAGCATCTTCAACTACCCAGCGAATATTTTCCAGCTGACTGTTTTCCATATTTTCTCGGGCCCAGCTTATAACAGGTTTCACCGAATCAACATGCACAACTTCGGCGCCGGCAGCACGCGCCGCTAGTGAAGCCGCTCCTGTATATGCAAAAAGATTAAGCACTTTTGGATGCTGATCTTTTAATGCGGTTACCTGATCGTAAATAAAATCCCAATTGGGAGCCTGTTCGGGGAAAACGCCAATGTGCCGGAATGATGTAAGTCCAAGCCTGACATTAAAATTCATCTGCTTGTAAGCATAATTGATGCGCCATTGCTCCGGCATTCCTTTCTTTAATATCCAGCGTCCTTTTTCAGTATCGTTTTTCTCCAGTTTAAATGCAGCCGACGACATTTTATCCCATTCCGCCTCACTCATCGAACGGTTCCATATAGCTTGCGGCTCAGGGCGGATAATCACATACTGCCCGAAGCGTTCCAGTTTTTCGAAACTGCCTGAATCGATAAGTTCGTAATCTGTAAAATGTGAGGGAGTAAGAAGTTGCATGGCTGAATTGTCTGCTAATTAATTTGCTTTAAAGTACACATAACCAAGCTAATGGATTTCAAATTGCTTAATTTTACCAGCATGATTATATCAGGAAGACACTTTCGCCCGATATTGTGGGCTCAAGCTGAATTTCTCAGGAAATCGTGGCTGCTTATCGAAATAAAATTCTTCAATTTCCTTTAAATCCTCCTCATAATTCCCGGTTGGAGTAATCATTTTACCAACTCCGCCAATTTTATTTTTATAATCAAGGAATCCCAAAGCAATAGGAACATTGGCATTAAGAGCGATATAATAAAAACCACGTTTCCAGTTTCGGCTTAAACTTCGCGTTCCTTCAGGAGCGATGGTGATAATCAGGCCTTCGTCTTTCTTAAACATTTCGCCGACCTGCAGAACAATATTAGTACTGGCTTTCCTGTCAACAGGCATTCCACCCATAGCTGAGACCAGATAGCCTAACGGGAAAAAGAACGCTTCCTTTTTTATCAGGTATTTCGAATTGATTCCAATCGACATATACCCGAACCAGCCTACCAGGAAATCCCAGTTGCTGGTATGTGGAGCCATTAATGTCACAAATTTCCTGGTACCAGGCGGTATCTCATTAACCACACTCCAACCAAATATTCTTAATATAAATCGTGCAAATTTCTTTTTCATAATTTATTAGTTCAGGTGGTATCAGGATACAAAGAAACAGTAATTTAATTTCTTTTTGAACACAGCCAAAATTTGATTATCGTAAATGTTCAGTAATATTAAAGATCTAATTCCAGGTTAAGCTGATCCCTGAGCCTGTTTACATTCGGGTTTTGAGCTGCCATGGCATCCAGTTTGTCGCGGTCGTTCATGTATTTTTTGGTCTCAGTTGGCTGCTCCGTTACTATAATCTGCATGGAAATGAAGTCATTTTTAAGCTCTTCTCTCAGAAAATCAAGCAGCATGTTTCGCCTGTCATTTAATTCCTTTGCAAGAACTGTATTTCCAACAGTGAGCAGCAGAACATTATCAGGCTGTAAAACAGCTTTATACGATGTAAGTGCCGCATAAAACAAAGCGGAATCGAATTTCTTTAATTCTGCGAAACGTAAAAGCGATGCTTCAATCTGCTCGAAAGTAAATGTGTCAGCACGGTCTTTTATAATATCTGCCTTTACCGAACCTGCCAACTGGTCGGCTTGCATAACCGATTTTATAGAAAAACTAGACCTGTGATGCGATTGAACAGGTACATCGTGCTGGGGTATTTCAGCAACTTCCGGTTCAGGAACTTTTACTATTTCGGGCTGTAAAATAACTTCAGAAACAGGGATTTCGGGCTTAAATTCGGCAACAGGAACCGGTGCTACAGTAGGTTCAACAAATTGAACCGGGGTTGGAGTAAGAATAGGAATCGCGTCAGACTCCGGAATCAGTGCTGCTATAACCGTGGCTGGAGTTTCAACATGCGGAGTTGGTGCAGCAATTATCTGGGGTGGTGAGACAGGCACCGGTGTAGGTTTCGATTCCTCGACACTAGCAGGTTGAACAGGTATGGTTTGCATTCCTGACTGCATCTGCATTTGCCCACTCAGCTTGCATATCTGGATAAGCGGAACTTCAAGTGCCAGCCTCTTATTGTTTGATGTCCGGTAAGTTATATCACATTTGTTAATGATATCCATTGCATCAATTAATAACTGCATCGGTACTGTCCTGGCCTGATTCGAATATTTTGCACGGATGGCATCACTGGTTTCGATCAGCTTTACCGTTGCAGGATCGATACTCATAAGAAGGTTACGCAAATGTTCGCCCATCCCGGTTATAAAATGCTGTCCGTCGAAACCTTTCTCAATTACATCATTAATAATTAGCAAAGTATCCTTAAAATTCCCAGTCCGCATATAATCCATGATTCGGAAGTAATATTCATAATCGAGCACATTCAGGTTTTCGAGAACTAGTTCACGGCTGATAGTGCGATCGCCAAGATTTACCATCTGGTCGAAAACCGACAAAGCGTCGCGAAGAGCGCCATCCGCTTTATGAGCAATGATATGAAGAGCTTCAGGATCGGCTGTAACTTCTTCGCTTTTGGCAACATACAAAAGATGCTTTGCGATATCATCTACAGTAATGCGTTTGAAATCAAAAATCTGGCAACGCGAAAGAATAGTAGGAATAATTTTATGCTTTTCGGTCGTAGCCAGGATAAACTTTGCATATGCAGGAGGTTCTTCCAATGTTTTGAGAAAAGCATTAAAAGCCTGGGTCGAAAGCATATGAACCTCATCAATGATATACACTTTATATTTCCCCATTTGTGGCGGAATCCTCACCTGGTCGACCAGGTTGCGGATATCATCGACACTGTTGTTGGAAGCAGCATCCAATTCATGGATATTGAATGAAGCCGAATCATTAAAAGCAATACAGGAAGAACATTCGTTACAAGGTTCGGTGTCGGCAGTAGGATGCAGGCAGTTTATCGTTTTAGCCAGGATTCGTGCACAAGTGGTTTTACCAACGCCCCGCGGTCCGCAGAAAAGGAAGGCCTGAGCCAGCTGATTGTTACGAATAGCATTTTTGAGTGTTCCGGTAATCGAAATCTGACCCACAACAGTGCTGAATGTAACAGGACGATATTTACGTGCTGATACTATAAAATTATCCATAATAGACTGAAGATTAAATCAATGTTCCAGGTTTCTGATCAATTGTTCTGGCTCTGAAAACAGTGATACTATACAAATTCAAAAGTAAAACAATTCGGCCAATGTGAGCCGGTTTGTTAATAAAATTGAAGGAACAGGAAATGTTAATCGCTGGAATTTAATATCAGGTATATATTTTTAATTTATCTATTTCTGACAGAAAAGGAAATATCGGCATCAGCAACAATTAAAATCTCACATTCCCGATTTGAATCCTAATCAATTATATTCCCTAGATTCATTCAGATGAAGAGAAAAAAAGCAGCCCAGGAAACATGCTGCACAAAAAAACGTATTTTTGCTTTATATCTTTATGTCCGATGCTATTGATTCTGATTCCGAAAGAAACCAACCGGCTGCATTTTTCCATGCAGCTTATGCTGACAAGGCTGCTGGGACTTGAGGTAAAGTTTACAATTGATTTTTCATTATTTGAGCAATACGATGGCCCGAAGTTTTCATATGGTGTGCCTGTTGGAAAGAAACACCTGTTCTTTGCATCCAGTGGTTTACTTTTTGAAAGTAAAATCTCAGCAAGGGATTTAAGGCATTTTTCATTCGAAGGTGGCCTGGTTTTCTTCCCGGTATATGATAAAGCTTCTGTTTTACCTTTTGATCTGTTTTCAGCTTCATTCTACCTTGTAAGCCGCTATGAGGAATACCTTCCGCATCTGCGCGATAATCACAACCGGTACTCAGCATCAGGAAGCGATGCTTACCAGCAGGGCTACCTGCATAAACCACTGGTTAATATGTGGTCGATGCGAATCAAGGATATTTTACAGGAATGGTTCGCCGATTTAAAATTTACAACGCCTGTTTATAGTTTTGTTCCCACCATCGACATTGATGCTGCCTACGCTTTTAAAAACAAAGGAATTACGCGTGCAATAGGGGGAATTACCAAAGCATTTCAGAACAGGGACTACGATCAGGTACGCCACAGAATAAGAGTTTTATTCAGGCTTGAACAAGATCCTTTCGATACGTTTGAACTTCAGATGCAACTGCAGAAAAAATACAACTACAGGGCAATTTATTTCATTTTACTTGCTGATTATGGCCCAAACGATAAAAATATCCCACATAACAACAGGTATTTCCAAAGACTTATCAGGTATCTTGCCGACTATGCCGAAATCGGGATACATCCATCTTATGCATCTTCGCTTCAGCCTTCGCTGATGGTTATGGAGACGGCAAGGTTATCAAAAATCCTGAAACGCGACGTAGAACTCAGCAGGCAGCATTTCCTAAAATTATCGCTGCCCGAAACTTATCGCAACCTGATAAATAATGATATAATTCATGATTATACAATGGGTTATGCTGAAGTTGCCGGATTCAGAGCATCCATATGTACGCCTTTCCCATTTTTCGACCTGGATCAGGATTCGATTACAAACCTCATTATACATCCATTTGCAGCTATGGACGGCACTTTGCATGATTATATGAAACTCAGCCCGCAAAAAGCAACAGAGGCCATTAATGAATTGATACATGAAGTAAAGCAAGTCGGAGGCACATTTATACCTTTATGGCATAACCCGGCATTGAATGAAGTTGGTGATTGGAAAGGTTGGCTGAAGGTCTATACCGATATGGTGGAAGAAGGGATGAAGAAGTAAGGAGTTTACCTTATTTGCCGAATTTTGATTCAAATCACAAATTCCAGGTAATAAAATTCAAGTCGCAAGTCGCAAAATTCAAATTCCAAGTAACAAATATCAGGTAACAACTTCTATCTCAAAACTCATAACTCCTAACTTATAACTTATAAATAAATCCCACATGATCCGCTTTCTTCAGCATCAAATGATAGATAAACCGCGTTGGGACGAATGCATTGATCATGCTATGAACGGAAATCTCTATGCAATTTCATGGTTCCTCGATATAGTAAGTCCGGGCTGGTGTGCTCTTATTGACGGAGAATATGTGAAAGTATTTCCTTTGCCGGTATCATCAAAAGCAGGCATCCATTATATAATGCAACCTCTTTTCACCCAGCAGCTAGGGCTCTTTTATACGTCTGTGTCAACTGAGGAAAATGCTGAAGAATTCCTGAAGAGTATTCCACCTGAATACAAATACATTGATTTTAATCTGAATACTTCAAATAAAATCAAAGCTTCAGCCGGTGTATTCGAAATGATCAATCTGGAATTGGATCTTACCAGCGAATACCAGGATTTGGCTTCAGGCTACCAGAATAATTTACAACGCAATATAAAAAAGGCAGCTCAAAACAAGCTCACTATCTCAAAGCAAGTGAGTCCTGAGGAAATCATCTCCCTTTTCAGAAATAATAAAGGATTGGATCTTAGCCATTTAAACAATAATGAATACGCTATTATCCAGAAAATTGCGAGCGAATGTATACAAAAAGGCATTGGTGAAATTTGGGGGGCATACGATGAATTTAATCAGCTTGTTGCAGCAATTCTATGGATTACAATTAATAACAAAGCAATTTTCCTGTTTTCAGCTTTATCGGAAACCGGTAAAAAACTCAATGCAATGCCATGGCTTATTGACGCCTTTATAAAACAAAATTCCGGCAAGCCCCTTGTACTCGATTTTGAAGGTTCAAATAATGAAGGGCTGGCAAGATTTTACAGTAGTTTTGGTGCAAAAAAAGTAATTTATCAGCGGTATGTGTATAATTCTCTCCCCCGGTATTTTCGTATCGGGCTTAAGCTATGGCGTTTAAGCAGGACGAAATTAAAAAAGTACCTGCTAATGTCAAAACAATAGTCCAAAGTAGCTATTTTTGTAAGGTTTCGTAATCAAGGTAATTTTCAAATGAAATAATATCGAGCAATATGGTGATCAATATCGGAAGTAAAAATTCAATAGTAAATCAGTTTGTTTGTGAACTTCGTGATGTATCCTTGCAACAGGACCGGATGCGGTTCCGCCGGAATATGGAACGCATAGGCGAAATTTTTGCTTATGAGATAAGTAAGACGATGCAATATGAACCTAAAGAAGTGATTACTTCACTTGGTTCTGCTGAAGTTCAGGTTTTGAAAAATACTCCTGTACTTGCAACTATTTTAAGGGCAGGCATGCCTTTGCATCAGGGAATGCTCAATTATTTTGATACTTCCGACAATGCATTTGTATCAGCTTATCGCGAACATAGGAAAGATGATAAATTTTCGATTCAGATTGAATATGTTTCCAGTCCTGAAATCGAAAAACGTGTTTTAATTCTGACAGATCCAATGCTTGCTACAGGCCAATCGATGGTTGCCTCCTATAATTCTTTACTTATACATGGCAAACCTGTCCACGCTCATTTTGTATCCATAGTTGCCAGTGTTCAGGGGGTGGAATATTTGAAACGTATGCTGCCAAAAACAGGTACTACTATCTGGGTAGCAGCAATAGATGATGAGCTAACTGCGCAGGGATATATTGTTCCCGGACTAGGTGATGCCGGTGACCTGGCATTCGGGCAGAAAGTTTAACAAAACAGATTAAAAATATTTTCAATATCTGGCAAATCAGATGCAACATTATTGCTGTTGATACGTTTCACTATAAATCGATTTAACCTTGTCAGGATTTCTAAAAATATTAATTGTTTTTTTAGTTAGCAGCATCAAATTCCTGATCGCTCCTGCTTTGTCGTTCGGCATGGGGTTGAATTTCGTACAAACCTGGCTTTCAACTACAGCCGGAGGAATTGTAGGCGTTGTGGTATTCTTCTTTTTGAGTAAATGGATTCTTCAATTATATTCGAAATATTTTTTCTATTATTTCCATTTATTCAGGCTTAAACTTTACAAAACACTAAATATAAGTGTTCCAAAATTCATTCCTGCCCGAAGATTTACAAGGCGAAACAGGATGATAATTAAAATTGTGAAAAAATTTGGTATGGCAGGTATTGTGATTCTCACGCCTGTGCTGCTTTCCATTCCACTGGGTACATTTATTGCTGCCAGGTATTATTCAACAAACCGTTTTCTGTTGGTTTATCTTAGTGGTTCCGTGTTATTCTGGTCACTGTTTATGTCATCAGCAATCTCATTCTTTTAAAAGAAATTTCCTCTTATTATTTTTTTCTATCCGGATTAAATTAAATCCTTAATTTTACCAATATTTACTACAATTGCACTCTGTTGATTGACGATTAAGAGTCAGCAATTTAACCTTCGATTACTAATAATATATATAAAATATTTGCCATGAAGTTGTTTACAGGAGGCCTTGTTCTTGAAAATCTTCGCATCTCTATGCAATCGGTTCGAAGCCATATGATGCGTACTACTTTGACAGTTCTGATCATTTCATTTGGAATCATGGCCCTGGTGGGTATTCTTACCTCTATTGATGCCATAAAATATTATCTGAATGATAATTTCCAGATGATGGGAGCCAATACATTTACTATCCGTAATCGTACCATGCAGGTCCGTATAGGGAATAATCATAGCAAAGCCAAAAATTTCAGAGAGATATCCTATGAAGAAGCTGCAAGATTTAAAGAATCTTTTACATTTCCCGCTACTCCATCCGTGTTCATTTACGCCACCAACCTCGCTACTGTTAAGTTCGCAAATAACAAAACGAATCCCAATGTTCCTGTTATCGGTTGTGATGAGAATTATATCATTACTTCCGGAAATGAAATTATTAAGGGTAGAAACATTTCACCAACCGAAGTTTTTTATGGAGCTTCTGTTGCCTTGATAGGGAGTGATGTAATTAAAAAAGTTTTTAAAAATAATGAAGATCCGGTTGGAAAGTTTGTCACCATTGGCCCTGGCCGATATCTAATTGTAGGACTACTGAAGGAAAAAGGATCAAGTATGGGTTTCAATCCCGACAATGTTTGCCTTATTCCGATAAATAATGCCCGACAACGTTTTTCAAAGCCTAATGCGTCATACAGTATTAATGTTCACGTGGCTGACGGCGAAAAACTCGAAGCGGCAATTGATGAGGCAACAGGCGTATTTCGGATTGTCCGCCAGGTGAGTGTTGGCGATGAAGATAGTTTTGATATTTCGAAAAGTGACAACCTTGCCAATATGTTGTTTGATAGTTTGAGCTATCTGAGTTTGGCAGCAAAAGTAATTGGTGCAATCACATTGCTTGGAGCAGCCATTGGCCTGATGAATATTATGCTTGTATCAGTTACTGAGCGCACACGTGAAATTGGCATTCGTAAAGCTATTGGCGCCACCAAACACACCATAAGGAACCAGTTTTTGGCCGAAGCAATTGTGATTGCTCAGTTGGGTGGTTTATTGGGAATAATATTGGGAATTGCCATTGGAAATGCCCTGGCCATTTCAATCGGGACAAGCTTTTTTATTCCCTGGAAATGGATTATCTGGGGCTTTAGTTTATGCTTCTTTGTAGCCTTGATCTCAGGAATTATCCCAGCTATGAAAGCTGCTAAACTGGATCCCATTGACGCACTCAGGTACGAATAGCACTTTAGTTATTTAGTAGTATTAGGGTATTAAACTGTAGCAAGAACAATGGCTTATAATTGATTTTCATGTAGTTATAATTTAATTATATTTATTTTTAGACAAATGTCGCCTATTTAACGACAAATTGCTTATCTTTGTGGAAAATTATAACAATGGGAACAATGGAAATATTTGAGCCAAAGGTTGCCTACGGTTCGATTGATGATATAAATGCTATGTCATTGATCAAGATGGTGCGCGACGGGATTGGATTTGCCGCTTTCGACAAGTTTGCCACTAAAAGTCCTTTCAACGCTAATGAATGGTCAACATACCTCCACCTTTCGGAACGGACCATGCAAAGGTACCGCAGCGAAAAACGCAAATTTGACCCGTTACAATCAGAAAAAATAATTGAAATCGCACTTTTTTATAATAAAGGAGTTGAAGTTTTTGGCACAGCCGAAAAGTTTAATTCATGGCTCGAAACTGACAACCTTACTTTGGGCACCACAAAGCCTAAAATGCTGTTGGACAATTCATTCGGCATTAATATGCTTAGGGACGAACTCACCCGTCTCGAATACGGAATACTGGCATGATCGTTTTCCGGTTAAGCAAATCAAAATTCGCTAACGACTTGTCAGGTAAAGGGGCCGAACGAAGCGGCGGGCGCTGGAACAGTAAAGGAACGGCTTTGTTATATACCAGTGCATCAAGAGCTTTGTGTACAACTGAAATTGCTGTACATACGCCACTAGGCAATCTTCCACTTGATTACAAACTTGTATCAATTGAAATTCCGGGTGAAATTCATATACAGGAATTAACTAAAGATGAACTTCCTACCGGCTGGAAATCAATACCTCATGCACATTCGACCCAGGAGGCAGGCGATAGGTTTGTGTCGGAAGGAATTTTCGCGGTTTTAAAAGTTCCGTCTGTTGTGGTTCAGGATGAATTCAATTACCTGATTAATCCGGCTCACGCAGATTCCCGAAAAATCATAATTAAGGCAATAGAACCATTCAACTTTGATGAGCGGCTGTTCGCAAAATAAACTAAGATTCTAACTGAAGTTATTTAGATTTTAACCTTTTTCAATCGCTCAACAATTTCAAAAACAGCCGGGCATACTGGTATATTTTTCAATGTAATATCCAGAACTTTATGCATCTTTCGCTGGTCGGTATGCGGGTATTCCCGGCATGCACGCGGCCGGTCCTCATAAATTTTACAGGAATTATCTTCGGCAAGAAATACACATGGCATTACACTGAAAACGAAATCATCATCCTCATCCATCCGAAGGTATTTTTGTTCGAACTCTGAAGCCTTTATACGCAAAACACCCGAAATACGACGAATATCAGCACTATTTAATTTTGGGCCAAGCGATTTGCAGCAATTGCCACACTCAAGACAATTTACTTCTGCAAACACTTCCTCGTGAAGATTTTGAAATGCTTCATCCACTTTTCCTGAAGGTTTGGCTGCAACCTGCCTGAAAAACGTCGCATTTTCTTTCTTGTTCTTAAATGCAAGCGTCCTGATATCGGCAATAGTTTGTTTGGTAATTTCCATGGTTTATTTTGCTGTAATACGTGAAGACTAAAAAGTTTCAGAATTTCAAAGTTGCAAGTTTCAGGATTTCATGATTCATATGTTACAATAATCAATTATTCACACATTGAACTTTCTATCCTTAATCCCAAAAGCCCAACCCTTCCCCTACATAATTCCTCTTTCCTTTTTAATTTTCTCATAAGCGGCATTTAATTCCTGGAATTTGGAATTTGCTGCTTTCTGAACATCATCACCAAGATGCGCTACTTTATCCGGATGATACTTTAATGCCATACGGCGATATGCTTTTTTCAATTCATCGGGAGTCGCATCAGGCGTAATTTCAAGAATACGGTAAGCACTTGTTGTATCTTTTACAAACATGGCTTTGATACTTTCGAAATCAGTATTGCTAATACCCAGAATTCCGGAAATTCGCGTAATTAGCTGTATTTCTGATACATGAACCTGTGCATCAGCAGCGGCAAGACCAAAAAGAAAATGCATCAGTTGCAAGCGAGACGGGTATTCCATATATTGCTTAATCTGTACCCCAACCTGTTGCAAGTCGTAATCTTTTTTTAAAAGTTCACGTAAAATGAGAAGTTGTCTTTCGGCTTCTTCCGTGCCAAATTGCTGGAGCAAAAATCGTTTTACAAAATCAAGTTCGGAGCGAAGAATCTTGTTATCCGATTTCATAACTGCCGAAGCCAAAATGAGCAGGCTAAGAATGAAGTCATTAGGCGTAGTCTGGGGAGTATTGAAATTTGGCCGTTGCTGCGGCTCATAAGCATATGCGCCACTTTGCATTCCATCTATCATTGAACCAAGTGCGAAACCAAGTATGCCGCCAATAGGTCCGCCGGCTGCCCAACCTATGCCGCCACCAAGCCATTTAAGAAATTTTGTCATTTATATTTTTATTAATCTGCAAAAGTAAGTAAACAATGAAACTAATATACCTTGAATTTATGGCAATTACTAAAAAAAACGTTAAAAACACGACCTTTTATCCGGGCTATAAACTTAGTTTGTACCCTCCAGGTATTTCTACCAATTAATACCGGGAAGATTAGCAAATCGATGGCCCTCAAGGACAATCATATTTGATTTTTTGAACCAAAACACATTATATTTGTCTCTTATAAAGAACATATCCATAGTAATACCATGCTTTTAATATTATTAAGGAGAAAACAGGCTTAAATTTGAAAATCCAGATTATTTCTAATAAACTGGTTGTATTTCGCAAATCATGACAAAAGAATTATCATAAATGCACTTGAACTCCAGGAAATTACTGAAAACTTCAAAAAGAGTTTTTCTCTATTTGCTTGGATTTATTATGTTCATGTTTTTATTGGTTTTGATATTGATTCGAACTGATAAAGGCCAGGATATTATTCGAAAAGAGGCTGTAACCTATTTAACAAAAAAGCTCGGAACTTCTGTTTCCATTGGCAGATTCAGGACTGATATACTGACAAATATTAAAATTGAGGGCATTCAAATTGAAGATCAATCTCAGAATGTACTACTTCATATTGGCACGATTGAAGTAAATTACAGGCTCTTAGCTATGTTGAATAATACTCTGTCTGTAAGCCAATTATCTGTCGACACCCTATACTTTCGGATGGCCCGGAATGAAAATGATACCACTTTCAATTTCGATTTTATTTTACGGGCATTTTCAGGACCGTCGTCGCCTATAACTGAAGCAGATACTACGGGAAAACCATTGACTTTTGATATTGGTATACTGCTAGTCAGCCAGTTGCATTATATCATGGACGATAAAAAAGGCCAGCAGTTTTATGATGTAAAATCAGGAGTACTTGCCGCCAATATCGAAAAACTTGACCTGCAACATCAACTTTATAAGATTAAAAGTATTGAAACTACCAGGCTTGATGCAAATTTGAATTTAGGCACAACTGCATCTGATACTTCAACTGAAAGCGGAGGGCTTTTGCCCCAGATTAATATTGATAAAATAGCACTTCTCAACAGCCGCTTTTCGATTATTATGCCAGGTGCCGGGTATAAATCAAAAACCAGTATTCACAATTTTTATGCTGAAAGCTTAAACCTTAACCTTAACGCAAATAAGTTTAATATCAGTCAACTATTGATCGATGAGCATCAAAGCCAGGTACTTATAAAACCCACTGAAGCTGATATGGCTGCAGTGAAAACGGCAAAAACAGTTGTATCAGAAAGTGTACCTTTTGCTGTTACTATCGAAAGTATCACTTTGAAGGATAATGATTTGAAATATGACCTGGAAAATGAAACAGCAAAAACAAGTTCTGACTTTAACCAGGAGCATATTCATCTGAAACAAGTCCAACTCCAACTAAGTGATTTTGCTTTCGAAGGTACATCAATACGAGGATTAGTTAAACAATTACAGGCCAAAGAGCAATGCGGATTAGATATTCAGCAACTCAGCACCGGGTTTTTATATGCTGACACCGGGCTGGTACTGAATAAATTTATTTTGAAAACATCTTCATCCAACATCAACGGAAATTTCAGAATCAGCTACGAATCATTAGCAGCTATTAGTAAAAACCCGGGGCATTTAGGCTTTGATATTGAAATGAAGAAAATGTTGCTTGCAAGTAACGACATGAAGCATTTCAAGGCAATGGCCGGCAATAATCACGACATCAATAAAATACTTGCCAATACTATTTCCCTCGAAGGCAAACTGAAAGGCAAACTTGCCGACATGTCTATTGAAAACCTGAAATTAAAAACTTCCGGGCTTACCCTGGCTGCATCAGGAAAGATTGCAGGTCTGCCGGATCCAAATCAATTATTGGCAGCAATCAACCTGAAAGAATTCAGCGGAACTACAAAAAGACTGGCCATGCTTTTACCGGCAGGGAGTATTCCTCCAAATATTGCTGCTAATGAAAGTTTCAACCTGAATGGCAAACTTGGCGCTAATAAAGGCGCATATTCTTTCGACCTGCTTATGAACAGCAGTGCAGGCGGCCTGGCACTCAACGGCAATGTAAAAGAGCTTTCAGGTGTCGATAAACTTTCCTATAACCTTCATGCACTATCGGATGGAATATTATTGGATAAGATTCTGATGGATTCCTTATATGGGAATACCGTTTTCGATATAAAAGCGACCGGGAAAGGAATAAGTCATGAAACTGCTGAAGCGCAAGTGACTGCAATAATTCCAGCGGTCCATTTAAAAGGGTATGATTACAAAAACATAGATTTAGATGCTGCAATTTCGGCCACTGTTATTGACGCCAATTTTCAGATTAAGGACAGTGCATTTACCACTGAATTGATTGCAAAATATTCGCTCGACACATTAAATCCTTTGTTAAAAGCCACTGCGCATATTGAAAACGTTGACTTGCAACGCCTTGGTTTTATGGCTGATCCTGTAAAAATAAAAGGCGATCTGATTGCAGATTTGACCAATGTTAATGCTAAACACATTAATGGAACTATCCGGATTCCTCATCTGGAAATTATGAAAGGAAAGGATATTTATAAGCTTGATTCCATTAGCATGAATGCTGTAAATATTGATTCAACCCAGACGATCGCCGTTAAATCTCCGATTCTAAACATGAATCTGGAAGGATATTATGAAATGGATGTGCTTCCCGATGTAGCCCAAAATCTTCTCATAGATTTCTTAACTGTTTATCCTCCAACCGGAACGGTTTTTAAACCGGCATATGCAAAGCTAAAAGGCGAGCTAAGGTTTCATCCTGTAATTCCAGCGTTTATGCCCGGTTTGACCTTTACAAAAAACATTAAGTTTGGAAGTATCGTAAACACTTCAAAAAGAGAATTGATGTTTGCAATAGCCGTTCCATCCGCTGTTTATAACGATTTCATTATTGATAGCACAATTTTTGGAATTCACACTACTAATGATACTCTCCAGTTTGGATTGGATTCGCAGGGGTTTAAAAATGCTACGATAACGCTCAATCATTCCACTATTGAAGGAAATGCAAAAGGCGGAGTTATTAACTGGGATATCAAGTTGAAAAACAGGGATGATTCCCTGAAATACAATGTTGCCGGGAAAATAATTAATGACACTACAAAATTTGTCCTGCATCTAAATGAAAATCAAATTATTAATTCAGAAAAATGGAGTGCAAATAAGGATAACCAAACTGAATATACTACCGAAAAGCATATTCACACCAACCTTTCATTAACTTCCGGAAAGAGGCTGTTAGCATTACAGTCATCTCCTGTCGAAAACGGGTTACCCCTGGATTTGAAACTTGTTGATTTTCCTATTACAACACTTACAAAAATTATAGCAGCAGATACTACTGTGGCTGCCGGAACCATAAACGGAATAGCATCGGTTAAAAGTTTCGAGCCATTGCTATTTACGGCCGACCTTAAAATCGACAGCCTTAAAACGTATAATGTTGATGTTGGAAATTTAAGCGTGAAAGCACATAATGAGCCGGGAGTTGGTTATATAGCAGAAGTGAATCTTCTGGGCGCAGAGAATGATCTTGACCTGAATGCTTCCTATTCGGATCAAGGGATAATGAATGGAAAACTCGGTATACGGAAATTCAACGCCAAAACACTTGACCCATTTCTGAAGACAATGATAAGCGGCCTTCAGGGA
The DNA here is from genome assembly GCA_903913645.1 of uncultured Bacteroidales bacterium. GTDB lineage: Bacteria > Bacteroidota > Bacteroidia > Bacteroidales > UBA4417 > UBA4417. Next base: position 40,537 of record CAIWMA010000486.1, read on the forward strand.
AGCATAAGCGGAGATGTAGTATTTGATGGAACAATTGCAAAGCCTGTTCTGAACGGAGAATTAAATATTCACGATTTACAGGGAAGTTATCGGGATTACAATACGTTTTTCAAGGTTCCTGACGAACAAATCAAATTTAACAAAAGCGGAATCCTGCTTCATGACTTCGATGTATATGATAGCACAGGAAATACGGCAAAAGTAAATGGCCTGATTCATACACCTGATTACCGGAGTTACACGTACGATCTTGCAGTGAAAACTGACCATTTTATGGCATTGAATAAGAAATTAACGCTGGAACAGGAATATTACGGTCCTGCCTATTTTACTTCGGATCTTCGGATTTCGAGTACCGGTGACATTTTAATGGTAAAGGGAAATGTAAAAGTCGATGAGAAATCAGTATTAAACGTTGAATTGGGTAGCGTTGATACCGCGGTTGCAGGCAACAACGGTATAATTATTTTTGTTGATTCGCTGCAATCGGCCGATAGCGCAGTATTCAGGGCGGTGAAATCGGAACTTCTTAAACACGCAACATCTACCAAGCTTGGGTTGGCTTTAAACCTGGAAATGAACAAAACTTCCAAACTCAACATTTACCTTGATAAAACAGGCGGGGATTTTATGAAAGTTGCCGGGGATGCCAACCTTACCATAACCCAGCAACCCGGAGGGCAGATGAATATGCAGGGAAAATTCTCTATCGATAACGGAGAATACCAGATGAATATCAGCCGTGTTATTAAACGGAAATTCACTGTTGAGAAAGGGAGCTCAATCCAGTGGAACGGATCACCGACTGATGCCGATATTGATTTAACTGCGCTCTACAATATTGAAACCACTGCCGAAGCAATTTTAGCGGGATCTCAAACTACCAACAAAGGTGCTTACAAACAAAGCCTGCCTTTTGAAGTTTACCTGTTTCTGAAGAAAAAACTGTTGCAGCCTGCCATTAGCTTCAAACTCGATATGCCGGTGAAAGAACAGAATGCTTTTTCGGGAGTAGTTTATGCCAGGATAAAGCAGATAAATCTCAATGAGTCGGAACTTAATAAACAGGTTATGGGATTGCTCATTCTCAACCAGTTTGTTCCGCAGGATCCACTGGCGTCAGGTTCTGGTTCTATGACACTTTTTGATTATGAATCGGTAGCTCGAAGCACAGCTGGCTCTATTGTTTCATCGCAATTGAATTCACTGATTTCGTCCAGGTTTAAACATGTTGATATTAATTTCGATGTGGATTCAAAAGCAGATTACTCAACAGGTGAAAAATCGAATGCCACAGACCTTAATGTTAATCTGAGCAAAACAATGTTTAATGACCGCTACACCGTTTCAGTCGGCAGTACTTTTGCTTTGGAAGGCTCGGAAGAGCATAAGAAAAATACTTCAGGACTGGCAGGCAATTATTCCGCTGAATATAAAATTACCAAGGATGGCCGCTACAGGGCAAAGGCTTACAGGAAAGATCAGTATGAGGCAGATAACTCGGGACAGGTGGTCCAGACAGGTGTTAGTCTTGTACTTTTTCTCGACTTTAACAAATACCGCGACATCTTTAAAAAGAAAAAGAAATAAATAAAATGAAACAAATGCCTGGACGGAAACACTCCTTGAAACTCATCATTGCCTCAATCCTTTTGATGCTGGTTTCATCGTGCAATATTTACAGGTATGTTCCCGAGAAAGACTTTCTGTTTACAGGCTCCAGAATTTCGTTTGATTCTAAAAATAAAAATGCCAGCGAAATAAAATCAACATTATTATCACGAATGTGGCCGCTTCCAAATAAAAAGATCGCGTTAATCCCACTTCAGCTGATGAGTTACAGTATCAGCAAGCCAACTGAGAAGAAATTCATAAACTATTTTTTACACGAAAAATTCGGCGAGGCACCTGTACTTTTAAGCCAGGCTAACCCGGCTGATATGAGGCGCAGAATGATAGCCCAAATGCATGACTTAGGTTTTCTGAATGCCCGGGTTTACGATAGTGTAATCATCAGCAAAAGAAAGGCACTGATTAATTTCCGGATTGTACCTTTTGAAAGATATACGATCGACACATTGATTTTTCCATCCGACAGCAGCAGATTATCAAAAGCAATAGCATCAACTTCAGGACATACACTGTTAAAAAGAGGTGTGCCTTTTACTGTAGATCAGGTAAAATCAGAAAGAGAGCGTATCGATCTTGAACTCAGGAATAAAGGTTATTTCTACTTTATCCCTGATTTCCTGGCACTTGTTGCCGATACAAATCACAAAAACCACGTTCTTACCAGCATTGTTGTAAAGCCCGATTTACCTGCTGAAGCCCGGAATACCTACACCATCAATAACTTTATTATTTATTCCAATTACAGTTCCGACCGTGATTCCGTTCTGCACAAAATGCCTTACAGGCAGGAAGATGGATTTAAGCATGTGGATACGTTGCCCCGCTTCAAACCCGTCCTTTTCAGTCAAAACATCAGGATGAAGGAAGGTGATTTATACAGCTATAATAACCATAAAACCACTGTGCAACGTATGGTAAATCTTAATAATTTCAAATTCATCAACAACACCTTCACCCCTGCCGACAGCGCTAAAACGCCTTCACTGGATGTTGAATTATTCCTTACACCTTATACCCGGCGATCCTTACAGGCAGAAATTGGAGCCTATTCCAAATCCAATAATTTTGCCGGTACTGAAATAAAACTGAAACTGACTAACAGGAACTTATTTCATAAAGGCGACCACGTGGATGTGGATGTATCGGGTGGATTTGAAAGCCTGCTAAAAAGTGATAAAAATGAATATTATTCGAACCAGAATTATGCCGGTTCCGTAAATTTTTACAGGCCGGTGTTTTACCTGCCTTTTAAGATCAGACGAGTTGATTCGGATTATATACCTCAAAACAGGATATCGGCCGGGGCTGAATACATGCGCAAGCCGTTACTTTACACCGCCCGATCCGTGAGGTTTTCGTTCGGGTACATTTGGAAAAGCAGCGAAAACTGGGAACATATCTTTGACCCTTTGGTTGTAAACCTTGTAAATCCAACCAATATTACACCTAAATACGACAGCACTCTCGCCGATGATCCAAACCTGGCAAAATCGTTCGAAAAACAGTTTATTGTAGGTGGCGAATACACTCTTAATTACAACAACTCCAGTGCCGGGTCTTCCATTTTTCAATTTTACAACAGCACTTCCATCGGCCTTTCCGGGAACCTGCTGAGCCTGTTTGTAAAGCCGGCAAGCACATCCGGTAACAATGAATCTTTCCTGGGAATTCCTTATGCTCAATACCTGCTGGCAAGCAACGATTTCAGGGTTTACATGAAACTGTCCAAAAAAATTACCTGGGTGAACCGGGTGTTTTTCGGCTATGGCTATTCATATGCCAACAGCCAGATAATGCCTTATATTAAACAATTCTTTATTGGCGGAAGCAACAGCATGCGCGCTTTCCGAAACGGCACACTCGGTCCGGGAAGTTATTCCGATTCGCTGATCACATCGCAGGCTGTGCAGGCCGGTGAGGTGAAATTTGAGTACAATTCGGAACTCCGGCTCAAGGTGATGAAATACATTTACACAGCAGTTTTTACTGATGTTGGTAATATCTGGTACCGGAAGGAACAACCTGGCGCTCCCGGAAGCGGGTTTTCAGGGAACTGGCCTAAGGAATTGGCTGTCGACGCCGGCATCGGATTACGGATCGACGCAAATATTATGGTTATCAGGCTCGACCTGGCTATTCCGTTGCGTATACCGTCACTTCCCGAAAATCAACGGTGGGTGGCAGACAATATCAATATTCGCAGCGGACAATGGCGCAAAGATAATGTGGTGTTGAATATTGCTTTTGGGTACCCGTTTTAATGGATAAGTCGAAAGAGTAAAGTCCGCACTTCTCTATTGGCAACCAGCACACCTGGCTTGGTTAATCAGGAAATGTATATAAAGATTCCAAATGTTTCAACGAACACGCAACTTAGCGCAGCGGTCTCTTGAGCGCTCAAAAACCCGCATTTGCTATAGCGTTTGTTATGCGTTCGCCCTTGTTTTTCTGTCTTGTAATGTCAGTAAATTGTCGTTGGCTGGGTGTGTTGGCTTGGTAGCTCTTTTGCATTTTTTCATATGGAATGTGCGTTGGGAAAAAATGCAAATGTGCTGCCAAATGCGTTGGCTATTTGAAGCGGATTTGTAGATTTAGTTTGAAATAGAATTTATCATTTTGTTCAAATATTTTTCCAAATCCGTGTCTTGTACTACTTGCAG
>CAIWMA010000487.1 GCA_903913645.1 uncultured Bacteroidales bacterium
GATGATGTTAAAAAAGCCATTGTTTACACCACAAATACTGGCGGCTGGCAAACGTGGGCTTCTGTTGTTAACCCGTTGTTCCTTGAATCCGGCGAACACATTTTAAGTCTTGACGTTATAACTTCGGGATTCAATCTGAACTGGCTGAAATTCGAAAAAGGCGCTGCCGGCATTACTAACAGCGCACAACAGTACCAGGCTGATATTTATCCGAACCCTATTGTGGATAACAAATTTAAAATCGTTTTCAGGAATTCTGTTTCGGATGACCTGACAATTACTATGTTCGAATTAACAGGTAAGGCAATCTATACAAAGAAAGTTGAAAAATTTAACGGTACAAAAATCAGTTTTGATCTGGGAAATTTACCTGAAATAGGTAAAGGGATTTACACTTTATCTGTTAAAAGCAAAAAAGGCTATTTGAACAAGAAAATTGCTTTGTTTTAGTCTTCTATAGAATTCCCCCTTTTGCGTCCAATGCGTACCACTTTGCGTCATTGCGTTTAATCTTTTTACCGCGAAGACGCAAAGAAAATGAAAGGAACGCAAGTGTTATGCATGGGTTCAGATTACGTTACCTATTCAATTTCAATGTTGTATTTATCCAGCAGCCCGGCAATTCCAAGCCGTGAAAACTTAGCTTTTTTAATACGGTTTCGTTCCGGATCGAGGGAATAATTAAAAGAAGAACGGAAATCGGCTTTTTCGAGGTTTGTACCATAAAATACCGTGCGGTAAAGATCACAGTTTTCGAAGTTAGAACCAGTAAGATCTGTTTCTGTGAAATCGCTTTCCTGAAGGTTGCAGTTAATAAAGGTTATCCTTTTAAGTTTCAGCTTGTAAAAAACACAAAGTTTCAGAATGCAATTTTCGAATCCGAATGACAGCAGGAAACTATTGCTCTCCTGGAATTGAATGCCCAATAGTTTGCAATTTACAAACCGGATATCATTTAGTGTAGTGTTTTTAAATGCCACCAGGCTCAGGTCGCAACCATCGAATACACATTCGCGAAAAATGAAATTGGACAAGTCGCAGCTGTAAAAATTACAATTCTTAAAAGTGCAGTTTTCGTATTCTCCGCGGGCAAACGGTGACGCAGTGTAGTCTATGCGGTCAAAAATAATTCTATCAGTCAATTATTTAGATTTTTATTAGTTAATCACTATGTTGTTCATATTGTTTCATATCCGATATCTCAACCGGAATCCTGATAGTAAAAATAGCGCCGCCATTTTGCCGGTTTTCAGCTATAACAGTTCCTTTGTGCGCTTCAACAAAACCTTTTACAATTGATAAACCTAAGCCTGTACCACCAGCCAATGCATCTTTACCACGGTAAAACTTATTGAATACCGAAACCAGTTCATCCGACGGGAATCCTTTTCCCCTGTCCATAACCTGCAAAGTCAATAATCCATTATCATAGAAAAACTTGAGCCTTATATTAGAGCCGGCAGGAACGTTTTGTGTAGCATTCAACACCAGGTTGTGAAGAACCTGTTCTATGAGGCCAAAATCAACCATTACCAGGGGCATATCCGCAGGTATGACCTTTGAAAATTTAAAAGGTAATAATTCCTGTTTAAGATTTTCAGAAACTTTATTTGCCAGGTCATGTACATCGCACCAATCCAGGCGGGGAGTAATACGGCCCGATTCGAGACGTGACATATTAAGAAGGTTCTCGATTAAACGGTTGAGCCTTACAGAAGCAATACTTATCTCACTATAAAGTTTGTTTCGGGTTTCTTCGGGATATGTTTGCGAAAGCAAGGTGTCGGAAGCGCCCAGAATGGTAGCAACCGGTATTCGCAATTCATGAGATATGGAATTAAAAAGGGTTTTATAGAGCTTATCTGATTCAGCCAATATATAGGATTTTTTAGCCGTATTCCTTAAAAACTCGCGTTCATATTTACCGGAGATTTGTGAAAGACAGGCTTCCCAGAATTGGTCTTCTCCTTGTGTGAAAATGTCAGTATGTTCAACAACAATCACTCCCATGTTTTCAATATTCCCGGTCAAAGGATAAAACGTATAATCGCCTGAAGGTAATGTTTCGGTGTATTTACCAGCTTTAGCCGAATGCCTGAACACCCAGGCTGCAATGCTGAATTCATTCTCGGTAAGTTTGATTTTCGTGTCATTCTGTACCTGGTTGTCGAGTTGGTTCAAATCGTTTTTTAGGATGATGGCACAATCGAGATTGAAATACTTCAGGATGTATTTAACTCCGATTTTAGATACTTCTTCAATACCTGATGCTGTTGCTAATTCACGTGTAAGCTGGTACAGCGCATTTGTACGTTCTTCCCGAATCCTTATTTTCTTTTCCTGTCGGCGTATTCGTGACGTTAATATTCCATTCAGAAGTGCTATGATGAAAAACATTATAAGCATCATCATATCTTCTGTTTCCTGTATGTGCAATGTAAATTGGGGTGGAATAAAAAAGTAATCCCATATTAGTGCACTGAGTGAGGCAGCCAGCAAAATAGGCCCGGTCCCATAGAAAAGCGCAAGTATAGAAACCAGGAATAACAGGCCAAAAGAAATGACCTGGTACCCGAAAAAATCTTTAACCAGATATAACCCTACTGAGAACAAAACAACAAAAAGAGAAACTACCAGGTATTGCCTTATATTGGAAGTAAAAGGCGGAATTGAAACTTTTTCCCGGTATTTATCTTTCGACTGGTTGTCGGAACCGAGAATGTACACATCAATATTTCCGCTATAGCGTATCAGCCTGTTGACAAAATTACCCAACCGAAGCATCGATATAAGGCTGCGGACACGTGGCTTGCCTACTATTATATGAGTCACATTTTCTTTCTGGGCAAAATCGACAATTGCTTTTACTATATCATTATTCGTAATAATCCGGAACTTAATTCCAAGCTGTTTTGCGAGGTTGATATTTTTATCAAGCTGTTCCCGCTCCTTCGGTGAAAGTTTATGAATTGTTTCAACATAGAGAGCCTGAATTGTAGCTCCCATGGAGTACGAAAGATTTTTAGCCCAGCGTAACGATCGTGTCGATTGTGGAGAATAGTCGATTGCTACAAGGAGATGTAGTCCCGATTTCCATGGGCCCCGGATATGTTTGTGCTGCATGTAATCATGCAGTTGCTTGTCGACCCTGTCGGCAACAATGCGTAATGACATTTCGCGCAAAGCATTAATATTTCCTTTGCGAAAAAAGTTCTCAACGGCTTCTTTTGATCTTTCGGGAGTGTAAACTTTGCCCTCAGAAAGCCGCTGAAGTAATTCTTCAGGAGTAAGGTCAATCAATTCTAATTCGTCTGCATTTTCAAAAATTTCATCAGGTACAGTTTCGCGAACTATGATTCCGGTGATTTGAGCAACCGTTTCAGACCGGCTTTCGATATGCTGAACGTTGAGCGTTGTGTACACACTGATGCCATTTTCGAGTATTTCAAGTACGTCCTGGTAGCGTTTTGTATGGCGGCTTCCCGGGGCATTGGAATGTGCCAGTTCATCAACAATTACAACTTGTGGATTTCGGGCAAGGATTGCATCCAGATCCATCTCCTGGACAGAAGTTGATTTGTATTCAGATACTTTACGGGGAATCAACTCAAACCCCTCAGCTAATTTTGCTGTTTCTTTCCGGCCATGAGTTTCAACATATCCAATGATAATATCGCTGCCTTTCAATTTTTCGGCATGTGCAGTCTGAAGCATGGCATATGTTTTTCCTACACCAGCGCACATGCCGAAAAATATTTTCAGTTTACCGCGTCTGCTTTTCTCTTCATCCTCTTTCAGAGAAGCTAAAAGTTCATCCGGGTCAGGCCGATTATTTAGAAGGTCCATGCATTATTTCTTATTTTCCAATCTGGAAATTAATCCTGTAGCTTGCTCCTCAATGCTATTAAGTCGTTCCAATAATTTCTTTAATTCCTTGACATCTTCAATACTATCATACCGATCTTTATCAAGCTGTAAAGTTAATTCCATTTCCTGTTTGTTTTCATTCAATTTTTCAGCCATTTCGTTAAATGCTAAAGAAATGTCGTAAAATTCATCTTTACCTTCGAAATGTAGTCTTTGGCCATAATTACTTGAAACCAGTTCTTTAATTCCATTATACAACTGGAAAAACCGATGGCTGAAATAAGAAGCAAAGTTATAGGTAAAACTCAAAGCGATTAAAAAACATAAGGCTCCGAGAAATGACATCTGTTTTAGCGCATCCTTTGCCGATACTTTAGCATCTTCGGTTTTCAATTCAATGGCTTTCTCATTTAAACGGGATAAAAACGCTAATTGTTGCGACAGGTTATCAGCTTGCTTTTGAAGGTTTAATAATTTAGTAACCGGTCTTGGAGTATTTATAAATGCGCTCAGTGAATCTTTAAACTCATTAAATCCTATTTCTATACCAGAAGCAAGTTTATCTTCACCTGTTTCTGTAATATTGTTTTTCTCTAATTTCAATGATATAACAAAAGAGTTCAATTCTCTATTAATCAATGTGCTATCTGGGTTTCTGTTGGTCAGATAACTAGCAGTGACTTCCTGGTTTATACTCATTATTCCTTCCGACATGTCGCGGGCATAAACAACTGAAAGATGGTTTTCTTGCAGGATCAAACTGGTTTTATTCGAAAGCTTATTGAGATAATAAGCAGAAAATGCTGTAATCACCGCAATGATGACAAAGAAGAAGAGGATTCCAATTGAAAATTTTGTCCGGATTGATGTTTTCATGGCTAATGGATTTTATTTGTTTATTGTCTTGTTTTTATCAAGTTTATCAAGTTCAAGGTTTAAAAGCAAAACATTTACGCGTTTTTCTCCCAGGCATAAAAACTGAGGTGGTTCAGACAAACATGCAACACTTTGAACTAATTTCTGTTTTTGATCTTTATCGAAATTACGCTGCTTCGAGATACGTTCTATTTGCAGCATGGCAGCATTTGGCGAAATATGAGGATCCAGGCCACTTCCTGAGGCAAAAAGCATTTCGGATGGAATAGCAGTCAGGCTATCCAGGTTATTAAAGGCAAGAAATTCATGTTTCCTGGCTTCTACAAGATTTTTCAATTTTTGATTTGTCAATCCATAGTTTGATCCACCCGAAGGCAAAGGATTGTAAGAAACAGCTGATGGCCTGGACGTGAAGTAAATAGCCGAATCAAATTGCTCCCCTATAAGTTCGCTGCCGATTACCTGGTTGTTTTTTACGATTAAACTCCCATTTGCTTTGTAAGAAAATACAACCTGTGCAATTCC
>CAIWMA010000488.1 GCA_903913645.1 uncultured Bacteroidales bacterium
ACTTTAGGCGTGGTGATGCAGGCAGCGCAATCTAAAGTAGGGAAAACCTTACTCAGCATGATCATTTTGCCGCCTATGGATAATTCCTTTTCGACCAGTAAAACCTTAAATCCTGTTGTAGCCAGGTTTAATGCTGCTTCACCACCGGCAATGCCACCACCTACAACCAGCGCGTCAAACGAAATATTTTTGGGTTGTCCACTCATCATTACGAGTTTGTATTTTTTAGTAAATATTCATTAAAGCTTTTTACTTGCTTCACAAACGATTCGCTGCACACCGAACAGATGGCAGCCATTTTTAAACGTGCCGGCTCAATTCCTTTTTTTTTCATCAATTCCATTGTCCGGCTAACGACCTCACCTGTTTTTTCGGTACACGATTCGCCAAATACGCAGTCGCTTCCGTCGGCAGCAATAAAAACCCCATCAAAGCCTTTTTCATAAGCATGTAAAATCCATCTCGATTTTATACCGCTCGAACAAGGCACAGTGATTGTATAAACTGTTGGCGGATAATGTAATTTAAGTAATCCCGCCATATCGATAGCGGGATCACTTATTTTTTCTGTTGAAAAGACTAATATTTTAGCGCTTTTCCTGATTTTTTCAGCCATTCGTTTTTTTTATTTCTTCTTCATATAAATTTTAAAATAACCATTTTCATCAATGGTTCCCAGGTATTCATGGCCTTGTTTTGTGCACCATTTCGGCACGTCAACTTTCGTTCCTTCGTCTGCAGATAAGATTTCCATGATGTCGCCCGGCTTAATTGAACCAATGGCCTTTTTTGCTTCTAACAACGGACCAGGGCAAGCAGTTCCACGGGCATCAACTAATTTTGCTATGTGCAGTTTATTCAATTCCTCGGTTGTCATAGTTACAGATTTAAATTGTTAAATAAACAAGTTGACATCTGCCTCCTGTGCTGAAGTGATATAAGCGCTTATTCCGCAGATATCATCGGCAAGATCAATAAAGTCATCGAGTTTTTCGCCTCCCCACACTTTTCCTGCCAGGCCGCAGATATGAATTTTAACATCAGTAATGGCTTTGGCTTCTTTAAAAAACTCAACCCATGTCTTTACCTTGAGGTTTTTGAGGGATTGTAAAAATCCCTCTCTCAAATCGGCATTTTCAGCCATTGGAAGTTTGTCAGAATTATCTCCGATATCTTTTCTGAAAGCACGGGCTCCTTGTAATAACACGTAGATATCCACTTTCATGTCGTCAGCGGCAGCTCCGCCCAGAATTACTCCGGCTGCAGTTAATTTATCAACGCTTCCGGTGTACAATGCAAGACATAATTTTTTAGGTTCCATAATACTGATTTTAAGTTAGTTAATTATTGTTAATTAATTAACAAAGGTACGAAACAAGAATCTGAACAGGATTGCAATAGTGTGAGCTACACTAAATTATTATGTGAGATAGATCACATTATTGACTAATGCCGGGTGAAAGCTAATTGCAATAATTCTGAATGAGATGCGGTTGACCAAAAATTAAATTGTTCCTTGAGACAGACTGATTGTATTATATTTATATACTTTGAAGGAATAAGGCAACATAAGTAACCCCGCTTTGGTAGTAGCAGGATTACCGATATCAGGCTTGCTTATTTCTTCTTCATATAAACCTTGAAGTAACCGTTTTCTTCAACAGCACCCAAGTATTCGTGACCTTGTTTACCACACCATTTTGGAATATCGCTTTTGGTTCCTTCGTCAGCTGATAATATTTCCATAACATCACCTGCTTTAATGGTTCCAATTGCTTTTTTAGCTTCCAAAAGCGGACCGGGACAAGCAGTTCCACGGGCATCAACTGATTTTGCTACTACAACGTTTTTCAATTCTTCGGTTGTCATAATCTTTATTTTTAGGTTTATTATTTTTAATTGTTTAAAAGTGCTTAATGCTGTGTGCTGAGTTTGGTTCCTGGAATTTGAAGCTTTGGATTTGGAATTTGGAATTTAATTCTTGGCTCTTTCCCCTTCCCAAACTCCTAATCCCCAAATCCCAACCCCTTAAATAAACAGTTGCATGCTGCTTTCATTCGCATCGCAAACAAAAGTCACAGCGCCTGCGTAACTCAGGTGAGGATAGTCCATCATTTCTTCTTTCTTAAAACCCATCAGGTTCATCGACATTTCGCAAACCACAATTTCAATCCCCAGTTCCCCAGCATCTTTAAACATTTGGTCAATGCAAAGCACACCTTGTTTTTTCATTAAATGTTTAATCATAAGTGGCCCTGCTCCTGCCATATTCATTTTTGAAAGTTTCAATCTATTTTTCCCTCTGGGCAGCATCACACCAAACATTCTGGATATAAAATTCTTCCCTTTACCCCTTACGTTTTTAGACCTGAGGGCCGAAAGTGCCCAGAAAGAAAAGAATAATTTCACTTTTGTATCCATGGTGGCGGCGGCTAATGAAATAATCATGGCTGCCATAATCTTATCCAGATCGCCGGATACAATTGCAATGGATAATTGATCTTTTCTGGAATTTTCAAGCGTTGACACTTTTGCCTGTAAAGCATCAATTTGTTCCTGGAGTTTAATCATGAGTGATTCTGGTTCTTGTTGCATTATAGTTAAGTAAGATAATGTTTGAAATCATTTAGTAAGTTAGCACTGCTTTTGCTGATAAAACCTCGTCGACAACTGTTCCTGCTGCAATCAGTTTTGATCCTTCAAATAATTCTTCTTCTTTAATAAACCTCTCTTTAATACAAGGTGAACACAGTAAGAGCCTACCGCCTAATTCAACAAAAGTGTCCATCAGTTTTTTTAGCGGCATTAAACCTGGTGCATTCACATTTTCAGCTATTCCTTTTTTTGCAAGTAATACGGCAGATGCCTGTAAAATCACAACAACTTCTGCATCCACGGTTTGAGCTGCCGTAGCTATTACAAAAGGGAGAGTAGCTTTTTCCTGGTTTTCGGGTCCGCCTGTGCATATAATCACTAGTTTTTCATTTTCAGCCATCATTTTACTTCTTAAGGTTAATAACTTGGCAAAATTATACAGTTTAATGAACGTGCGTTCATATTATTGTGTGCATTATAGCGATAAACGATGTGACATATCTCACATTTAGTATCTTTGCAGAATGAAAAATAATTGTATAACCTGTGCATTTAAGTCTAAATCAGCAGAAACATTAGACGAAGATCACCTTAACCATTTGTCATGTAACAATGCGATGGTAAAATTCCGTAAAGGAAATCCAATATTTACTCAAGGAACGTTTTCGACCAATGTGGTTTATTTACGGAGTGGGTTGGCAAAAATTCACATTACAGGACCCTATCACGAACAAATTGTACGTATTGTTAAAGCACCGCGATATTTAGGCTTGCCTACAACTATTGGTGATAAAATAAATCAATATTCAGTTACCGCCATAAGTGATGTTGAAGTTTGCTTTATCGATATTACCGCATTTCGGCATTTGCTGAAAGAGACTGAGCATTTTGCCTTTGAGATTATTCTTGATTTGTGCAAAGATGAATTAGAATCCATCCGCCGATGTTCCAATCGTACTCAAAAACAAACCCGCGGGAATATTGCTGATGTTATTTTGGAATTTGCAGACCATATTTACGAATCGGATACCTTTAACCTGCCTGTTTCGCAGGCCGATATCGGTAATCTGGTGGATACCAGCAGGGAAAGCGTTAGCCGCATATTAACAGAGTTTCACAAGGATGGCATACTGGATATGAAAGGGAAAAAGATAGAAATCATCAATAAAAAATCCTTGCAATTAATTAGTCAAAATGGCTGATAATCAAGGACTGAAACTTGCCAATATTGTCATGTTAGCAACTATCTTCTCGTTCATTTTAACCACATACCAGGTTTCTCATTGTTTGTTTATTCCAGGATAAAAGCATTTTCAGGACAAGCCCTTATGCAAACCTTGCAATTGCTGCAATTCTCAATTTCGACAAAGGCTTTGCCATCTTTCCAAACAATTGATTTCTTGCGGCAAAGATCAATACATGCTCCACATGCCGTACATTTTTCAGGTTTTACTTTGGGATATTGAACCTTACTTTCAGGAATATGAAAGTATAAATCTTTAACAATATTGTTTTGTAAGCCGGATTTAAGTCCCGGTTTTTCGCTTCTTAACATTGATATCTTACATTCAGGGCATTTCATTTCCTTACAGGGCACTCCGGATTTATGATTTACAATATACCTACATTCAGGGCATATGCAAAAACCGCCTTCACTTTCACCATGTTTTCCTTGCCCGAAGCCATGGTGATTTCCCTTATGGTGATGATGACCATTCATTATTTCTATACCTCTCTAAGATTTCCGCTTTTATAATTATTATATGCTTGCTGTACAGTCAAATCGTTGGCATCAACAAATATCCTCATTTTAATGTGTTTAAGTGCTTTCGCAGCATTCTCGCCAGGGCCGTTTCCTGTAATAAGAACATCGGGCTTCAGCTCGAATATCTTTTGAGCAGTTGCAGTTCCTGCGCCATGTGCGTCATTTTTTACTGCACTGTTGTCAACAGCGGTTAACTCCTTACTTTCCTCATCAAAAAGTACAATGTTTTCGGTCCTGCCAAAACGTGGGTCAATTAATGAATCCCAGCTTGTTCCTTCGGATGTAAATGCGATTTTCATAATATAAAATTTTAATTTGCTACTAAATTTTTGATTTTCTCCCAACCGTCGTTGAGAAGCTCTTTTAATTCCCCATGATCGTATTCAACTATGGTTTGTCCTTTTACCATGGCCCTTGTGAAGTTTTCGTTATACGGCAAATCGGTTAAATGAACGATCTCATTCTCTTTCAAAAACTGTTCTATTTCAGAACATTTTTCAGGATTAACATCGGCTTTATTGATAATGCAACCTGCTTTGATATTAAATTTCTTTACCAGTTCGTAAACGCGTTTCAAATCATGAAGCCCTGAAACCGATGTTTCGGTAACCAAAACCACAAAATTTGCTCCCGAAAGTGATGAAACTACGGGGCAACCTATGCCGGGCGATCCATCCACCAGGATGAAACCTTTGCGTTCTTCCATGGCAATCTCTTTGGCTTCGTTTTTAACTTTCGCTACCAGTTTACCCGAATTATCGGCTCCAATTCCCAGGCGGGCATGAACCATGATGCTCCCGGTTTTTATTTTTGAAATAAACCACTTTCCGGCCAGGCGTTCCTGGTTTACTATGGTTTTGGTGGGACAAACACGCGCGCAATAGCCGCAACCTTCACAACTAAGCGGGTCAACAACATACAGATTCTTTTTTACCGAAATGGCATCGAAACGACAGACATCTTCGCATTTGCCACAGCTGATGCAGTTGCTTTGATCTACAAAAGCTACTTCACCACTATAAAAATCTTCGGAAAAATTGAAATCCGGCTGCATAAGCAAATGCATATCAGCAGCATCCACATCGCAATCGGCAACCACCACATCGGAGCCGCCCATCATGGCAAACGAAGCCGTAATGGATGTTTTACCTGTTCCGCCCTTGCCCGATATTACTACAATCTCCTTCATGCTATTCCTCCTCTCACTGCCGTTATGCAATAGTCAAGTATATCGGACAATGAATGCTTCACTTCCGGAAAATCACGGTACATCAGTTTTCCTGATGAATACAACTCGGCAATTTTACGTTTGTTGGGTATTTTTGATAGTATGGATATATTTTCTTCCCTGCAGTAGTGAATAACTTCATCATTGCCGATTCCGTAGCGATTAACCACCACTCCGAACGGTTTTTTAAGTGCCCGCATCGTTTCCACGGCCAGGCTTAAATCGTGAAGTCCAAAAGGAGTTGGCTCTGTTACCAGTATCACAAAATCAGCATCTTTGGTTGCTTCCATCACCAGGCAGGATGTGCCAGGCGGTGAATCAAAGATTGTTATGCTGACATGGCTATATTTACGGGCAACGTATTTCTTTGTTTTTGATATTAAAGGCACTGCCTGTTCCTCGCCAATATCGAGGTGGCTTTCTACAAAATGGAGTTTTTCGATCTGAAAATCCCTGAGCGTCCCTGTTTTTTTAGGGATCATCGGCAAGGCATCAACAGGGCACAACTCTGAACAGGCATAGCAGCTATGGCATAATTCCGGAAAAACAAGGATGGTAGGTCCGAGTTGAATTACCGCGTGGTAATTGCATACTTTCGGACAAATACCGCACAACGTACATTTTGATTCATCCCATTGAGGAATCATTTTGAAAATGTCTTCTTCATGGGTGAGTATTCCATTAAAAAATAAGCCGGAGTTGGGTTCTTCCACATCCAGATCAACCAAAACCACTTCGTCCTGTTCAGCGATAAAAGCAGCAAGATTGGTCGAAAGGGTTGTTTTACCCGTCCCGCCTTTGCCACTGGCAATGGCAATTTTTAAAGGTTTGGGGTTAGTCATAATTCAGCCTTGTGGCTTCGTCGGTAAGTGTTTGCTCAATGGCATCCTTCAAGAAAGGAGTATTCCAGGTGTCGAGGTTTTGGTGAGTAAGGAAATATTTTTGTGGAATCGGGTGTGTCCCGATAACCACTTTCATACCGTATTTCTCAGGGATAAATTTTTCGAAATGCTCCATATACGGGCATGGCGGGTAACCGACCACAAACCCGGTTGCGAAATGAACATGGGTTACACCATTTTTCTTCATCTCCTCGGGAGCATATTCGATGTTACCACCCGGACAGCCACCACAGGTTGTAAAAGCCGCAATTTCAGCATCCTGATCTTTATAAACCGAAAAGGCTCCTTCTCGGCTGGCAAACGAACGGAAGCATTTGCCACCGGCGCAGGTATGGTAGCGGTCGCAGATAATGATACCAACTTTAATTTTTTCCATTTTTTTGCTTATATAGTTTGGCAAGCATTATACACTACTAAAGAACCTTTGGGAACACCTGTCCTTTCTGCTATTACCTCGCATTTAACCATAAACAGGAAAAATATACGTGGGTCCCTTTCATCGATCAGTCCTTCCAGGTTTCCCTGGCCTTTCGAAATAATCAGGTCAGCCGAATGATATACATCTAAAAATTCAGAGCTGCATTTTTTGAGCAAAGTGGACCCGGCATCGTATCCATTTGAAATAATTTCAGCAACTTCATTCATTCCAGTGGCTTTGGCATCCTCAACAGTAACATCGTTAAGGACGGGTGCATCCTTCACTGCAAAAATCACATTCGGATGCTTGATCGTTTCGATAAAGAGTTTATCGAAAACGATCTCACCGGCATTATCTCCTAAGTATAAAATGCTTTTAGCCTTCGCAATGCTTTGCTTTAATGCGGCTGAATGATCGATTGCAAAGTCTGTATGCAAGGTTTTATTAATTGTTTTTCTGACATCAAATACCTGATTTGCGCCATAATCCATAATGTTACCGGCTATGGCTAAGCGCAATGCCAGGTTAAAAGGATTGGCTGAAATAAGCACTTTTGGCTTCCATTCGCCATACAGCATAAATGCGATACTATTACTTTGCTGCTTTTCTTCGAAATAAGGATCAGCAACTCCATTTAATGTATGCAGCTTGTGGAGAATCTCCCGCTGAATTTCAGGAGTAGGTTTAATTTCACCATTATCTATCAAACGATTGAAAAATCCACAAAACGACAAAGCTTCGCATCCTGATAAAGGATTTTTTTCCAGAAGCCAGTCGTAATTATTTGTAAAGCAGGTTTTGCAACGATTATCCATACTTGTTTAAGTTTTTAGTTATGGTGATGACCGTGTTCATGTCCGTGTGCATCATGGTCGCAGTAATTGGCACTCAATTGCAAATTGCCGGCTATAAAGTCGTTGACCAGTTCCTTTGCTGTTTTAGTTGGAGCGCCTACAAAAGCGTTGATATTCTGCTCGTTGAACAGCATTATTGCCTGTTGCCCCATTCCACCGGCTATTACATCAGTTACGCCAAACTGGGCAACCCATCGAGGATAAAGTCCCGGCACATGTTCGGGCGGAGTTACTTCTTTAACTTCGGTAATTATACTGTCTTTAACTTCAACAATGGCAAATTGCTGACAATGCCCGAAATGAGCGCATAAAACTCCGTCTTCCAGAGGAATCGCAATACATTTATTCATGATTTTCCGTATTAAATAAATAATTTAAAAAGGAGGGGTAGTTTACCCCTCCCGATTTTTTTAAACGCCTCCGTGAAAACGGTGCTGACGGCCTAATTCTTGTCCTCTTCCACCCTTACCGCGTCCTAAACCCAGACCTTTCCCTGAAATGTCTTCAGGAACTTTCTCTTCTGAATTTTCCTCTGCAGTTGCGTCGAGCACTGGCATTGCTGCACCTTTAGGGGTACAATGTCCCATACGGCGACCTGTCATCGCACCTTGTCCCTTTGGGCCTTTTTGATTTAATCCTGGCATAATTGCCTCCTTTTTTAAAAATTGTTTTATTTTATTTTATTTTAAACCGCTTTTCAAGCGTTTCCCTTTTCCTTTTCCTCCGCCGGAGTTGCGTTTTTCGCCCATTCCTTTGCCGAGGATTTGTAATTTTTCCACATCTGCAGTTGTGCTGCATTTTCCTAATTTTCGTCCGGTCTGAGAACCTTCTCCTCCGGGACCTGTTCCATCAAGTTTTGGCATTTTCTTGTTTTTAATGGTTTAACATAACCATGATTTCCTTAATTGTTTTCTTTGATTCTTTTAATACGATCATCTGGATTTTCAAACTATCCAGCAAAGGTTTGATTTTCAGCCCAAACTCGCTGGCTACAATCTTTTGCACTGATCTTGATTCCAAAAGCAGAACTGAAGCTGGACCGACTCCTTCTTCTAAGTCTTTATTCGGGTTGGGAATAAATTCCATAGCCCTTGTTTCGGGATCATACACGACAAAAAAGTTACAACGTGCAAAAGTTGAGTCTAAACCAGACTCCAATGTATTCCCGTTTGATGCAATCGCGACTTTCATATTTCTACTATTTTAAATTTTACAACCTGGAGTTCCTTTTCGTTTCATCTTATGAGTACATTTTGGGCAAACCTGATGATTGCAAGGAATTCCCAGCTGATGTTCCTGCTCAAAGCCACATTGAGGGCAAACACAAACATATTCCCAATGCCTTGCATTACCTTCATCGTCATCACCCGGAAATTCATAATTTGTGATTTGAGAATTGCCGCACAAAGGGCATTTTTCAATCGCTTTTTCCCGTTCTGGATTATTGAAATTACATCCACATCCGGAACATTGATACCAATCACTGTCGAAATAAACCTTACCACCGTCGATCGCAATTTGCCTTCCTTCTACAAAAGCCCGTGCAATTTTTTGTAGCGCAGAAGCATAAATCCTTGTAAAAGTTGGCCTCGAAACACCCATCATTACGGATGCCTGTTGATGATTAAGCATATCAAAATCGCATAGACGCAGAGCTTCGTATTCTTCAAACAGTATATTTACAGGTTCCGGGGGCAATTTGCCCATTTCAGGTCCGTAGGGCTTAAACCCTTTAATTACCGGCGGGTTTAGTACTTTTCGAAGTGTTTGAATTC
>CAIWMA010000489.1 GCA_903913645.1 uncultured Bacteroidales bacterium
AATCCCTTTCGCAACCCCACAGCAGCATACCTGTATGGCAGCCAGGTTACTGCCACCGCACCTTTTTTCGGCTCGCCGGACGCTTCCTCTCACACATACCATGTTACAGCGACCGTCAAGCACGAAAACCCAACCCAACGTAACCCGTCCGACCATCCAGGCAAGCTGCTAAAACCTTCCCACTTCCCGGTTGACGAGCATCTTTAGCTATTCAGCACCACGAGTACAATCGGTATTTCGTGTGCGCTATCGCCCTCCGGTTGATCGTTACAGCGCATAGCCACGGCGTGCGGTATTGTAAATATCGTATCGCGTTCCGCTAAGCTCCTTTCCTACGCTTCGCGAAAAATGTATATTCAGTACCAGGCTTGTCACCACCCAAGCAGTATTTATTCACCGGCAATTCATTGCTTAATTTTTATAGGTGTTGCCGGCTCATTTATACTGCCCCACGCTGCCCTGTTCCGTCATATTTGACCTTCGTATCAAAAACTTATCCCCATATATTATCTGGAGCTTGCATATCTATTGCCTCCGTTCAAATTATTTTTGATTTGAGGCTAAAGAGGTGGATTTTTTCAGCAAAAGTGATCACAATACTTACATATTGCTGTAAACAAAAGAAACAGGACAAGCGTTCTACTGATTTCTTTGCAGTTAAGACCCGCCCTTTTTACTGGTGCCTTATGAGCCCGCGCAAAAGTATGGTTTCAGTTGCTCATGACTGTGTTATTGGTGATGTAATTTATTTGCAATCCCGTTTAAGAGATTAGTTTGTTCATAGCAACTGAGCAAAGAATAAACCTAAATATCTCAGTTATGAAAAAAGAAGCTAAAAATGAATTTCAGCTTGTACATCCTAATGCTGCGGGTATTGATATCGCAAAAGATGTACATTATGTATGTGTTCCATCTGATAGAGATGAGACACCTGTTCAGCATTTTGGAAGTTATACCGAGGACTTGCATTTGCTGGCACAATGGTTAAAGCAATGTAAGATCGACACAGTTGCGATGGAATCAACTGGCATTTATTGGGTTCAGCTTTTTCTTATACTGGAAGAGTATGGATTTGATGTCTTTCTTGTGAATGCCCGGCACATTAAAAATGTATCAGGAAGAAAGTCAGACGTTTTGGATTGTCAATGGATTCAGCAACTTCATTCATTTGGTTTACTAAACAAGAGTTTTCAACCCGAGAATGAAATTCGTGAATTACGCGCATATTTGAGACATCGCAAAAGCCTTACTCTATCCGACGCATCTCAAGTACAACTTATGCAGAAAGCCTTTGAGCAAATGAATATTAAACTACAAAATGTATTGACCGACATTTGTGGAAAATCAGGTAAGCTCATCATTGAAGCAGTGTTAGCAGGAGAGAGAAATCCGGAAGTTCTTGTAGAACTGGTAGACTCAAAGGTTAAAGCTTCAAAGGAGGAAATAATGAAATCATTGGTTGGCAACTGGCGTAATGAGCATTTATTTGAACTCAGACAAGCTTATGAACTTTACCAGGTTTTCAGAGAGAAAATCAGCGAATGTGATGTTCAAATTGAAGATGTGCTTCAAAAGATAAGCACTGGCAGTTTATCCGAACAAAATGACACAAAATCTCTGCGTGGTGTATATTCAAAGAATCGATTCAATTTTAATGCGACTAATTATATAAACAGCATAGTTGGCGTTAATATAACCAAAATATTTGGCATAAGTGAGATTTTGGCAT
Source organism: uncultured Bacteroidales bacterium (assembly GCA_903913645.1). Lineage (GTDB taxonomy): Bacteria > Bacteroidota > Bacteroidia > Bacteroidales > UBA4417 > UBA4417. The sequence continues at coordinate 1,730 of CAIWMA010000489.1, forward strand.
TGGATATAATCTCAGAGACAGGTATTGACATGTCGAAGTGGCCGACCAAAAAGCATTTTACATCTTGGCTAAATCTTGTTCCAAATAACAGGATATCCGGCGGAAAACAGTTAAAGTCTAAAAAAGTCAAGAAAAAGAATAAAGCTGGTCAGGCTTTTCTGATGGCTGCATTTTCGATACAGCGAAGCAATAATTGGCTAGGATCATTTCATAGGCGCATGAAAGCAAAGCATGGTCCGGGGATTGCAACAAAAGCAACTGCAAGAAAAATAGCCCTGGTTTTCTATGATATGATAAAATTCCACAAGGAGTTCGATCCGATTAATATTGAAACTTATGATCAAATTTTCGCTGATCAGAAAATCAAATATATTAAGAATCAGGCTCTTAAACTTGGTCTTAAATTAGTGTCTGCGTAATGTTTCTTAAGAGATAATGTTAAAACCGGGAGTACATCTTCCGTTTCTGATTATGATTATTTTGTGTCGCACCTGCCAACTGACGGTACACTAAAGGTAATTGTAAAGGCAACCAATACCGGTGTTGCTGCCGGTTGGCTCCTGCTAAACGTTTTTGGAGGCGATCAGGGACAGCTGGATTTACGTTATATTTCGGGAACATCCAGTATTGCCGCCGGAGCTACCGTTTATGATACCATTACACTTCATGGAAGAGGAGCGGATTCGGTTTTCTTCCAGTATAATGCAAGTAATACATTTTCCTACGAATTTAAATATGAAATTACCGATGCAGGTGCCAATGATATAGAACCTAACGGAAGTTTTGCCTCAGCTACCTTAATCATGCAGCACGAAGTTAAATCGGGCCACATCAAATTTGCTGCGAATGGTGTATCTGATGATTATGATTTTTACCGCACCAAAACACCAGCCGATGGCACCTTAAAAGTTTATGTGTCGGCAACCAACAGAACAGGAACTACCGCTTGGTTAAATTTGTTGCTGTTTGGAGGCAACCACGGGCAAATAGCAAACCGGTATATTTCAGGAACATCCTCAATACCTGCTGATGCTACCGTTTACGACACAATTACGCTCTATGGAAGAGGCGTGGATTCGGTATTTTTCCAGTTCAGCGCAAGCGGCGCTTTTTCCTACCATTTAAGCTATGAAATTCAGGACACCAGCGCCGCGGACATGGAGCCAAATGGGAGAGTTCCAGAAGCATTAATCATCAACGCTAATGAGATTAAGAAAGGACACATCAAATATGCATCAAATGGCGTTGCCGATGACTATGATTTATTCCGCACCAAAACACCGGCTGATGGCACTTTAAAAGTTTATGTGTCGGCAACCAACAGAGCCGGAACTACCGGTTGGTTAAATTTAGTGCTGTTTGGAGGCAACAAAGGGCAAATAGGAATCAAATATATTTCGGGAACTACATCAATTCCTGCTGGCGAAACCGTTTACGATACAATTACACTCTATGGAAGAGGTGTAGATTCGGTATTTTTCCAATTCTACTCAAGTGGCGCCTTTTCCTATAATTTAAGCTATGAAATTCAGGATATCAGTATCGGTGAGCCGGAGCCAAACGGAAGTTTAAATGAAGCAACAAGCATCAACGCAAAAGAAGTAAAGTCAGCAAATATCAAATACGCGGCAAACGGCTTTACCGATGATTATGATTTATACCGCACCAAAACACCGGCTAATGGCACTTTAAAAGTTTATGTGTCGGCAACCAACAGAGCTGGAATTTCTGGCTGGTTGAATTTAACATTGTTTGGAGGTAACCACGGGCAAATAAATCAACGATATATCTCAGGAAATACATCCATCCCGGCCGGCACTACCGTTTACGACACTATTACCATCAATGGAAGCAGCGTAGATTCGGTATTTTTCCAATTCTATTCAAGCGGCGCTTTTTCATATAATTTAAGCTATGAAATTCAGGATATCAGCATAGGGGATCCGGAACCAAACGGAAGTTTAAATGAAGCAACAGTCATCTATGCAAAAGAAGTTAAGTCTGCAACTATCAAATACGCATCAAATGGAGTTACCGATGACTATGATTTTTACCGTACCAAAACACCGGCTGATGGCACCTTAAAAGTTTATGTGTCGGCAACCAACAGAGCTGGAATTTCTGGCTGGTTGAATTTACTACTGTTTGGAGGCAACCACGGGCAGATAGCTAACAGGTATATTTCGGGATCATCATCTATCACGGCTGGCGCAACCGTTTACGACACAATTACCCTCACCGGAAGCAGCGTAGATTCGTTATTTTCCCAATTCAGCGCAAGTGGTGCTTTTTCCTATACTTTAAGCTATGAAATTCCTGGCACAACGGGAACAAATAAGGTTACAGCCGTTACTAGTCTGCATATCTTTCCAAATCCGACAAATGGCTCTTTTACAATTATGTTTCCGGGAGTAGTTACGAAAGGTTTGGTTGAAATATATACTGTTTCCGGGAAAAGAATTTTCAATGAACCTGCTTCCTTCGTTTCCGAAAAGAAAATGAATATCAAAAGCCTGTCACCGGGAATTTATATTGTAAAGCTCTTTGATGGAGAAAAGTATTTCTCTCAAAAAATCAGTATTGAATAAGATATAACCAGCTCACAATTTCATCGCATTACAAAAAGGATAACCCTTCGGAATAACAGAAATGTTTTTTTGCAGTTTGATAAAAATTCTGCTAATGCTCATGCGATAAGTAATACCATTTTATACCTGTTCTACACGGGAAAGCTCAACAAATACTGCCATTTTTCTTTTAAAATAATGATCGTTAGACTGGTTATCTGAATCCATTTCTAAACTTATAAATTATGAAAAAACATTTCCTGCTTGTTTCAATCCTTTTGCTGACGGCATTTATTTCACAAGCCCAATGGCAGCCAGATGTAAAGCTATCCAACGGCTCAGGTTCATCTTACACAACTTACTATTCCAATGCTCGCTGCATCGCATCAAGTGGGGATACCGTGCATGTGGTATGGAGTGACAACCGTAATTCAGGAAATTGGGAAATTTATTACAAACGCTCAACAGATGGAGGAATCAACTGGGGAGCTGATACCCGGATTTCGAATAACATCTATCTTTCATCAAATCCTTCCTTAGCTATATCCGGCTCAATGGTGCATGTGGTCTGGGACGATAATCGCGATGGTAACAATGAGATATACTACAACCGTTCGACTGATGGAGGTATAAGCTGGGGAACTGACACACGGTTAACCAACGACACTTCTCTATCAAGAAATCCGTGTGTATCAGCATCCGGATCGGAAGTTCAGGTTGTATGGAATGACTACAATACGCTGGCTATTTTCTACAAACGCTCAGCAGATGGAGGCATAAACTGGAGCCCGGCTATACCGTTGATAAATAACTCCGGCCCGTCGTCATGGTATCCTTCAGTTTCAGAATCCGGTTCGGTAGTACATGTTGTATGGTTGGATGGACGAGGTGGTCAGGCCAACATTTACTACAAGCGTTCTGAAGATGGAGGCGAAACCTGGGGTGCCGATTACGCACTTACAAACAACAGCATCACTGGTTATTCGGATTCTCCTTCAATGTCAGTTTCCGGTTCCGATGTGCAGGTTGTTTTCAGGGATACACGCGCCGGAGGATATGGGATTTATTCCAAACATTCAACAGACGGAGGAATAAACTGGAGCATCGACAAACGGGTAAGTGAAGGTAATATTACTGAACATTGTCCATCTGTATCCGTAATAGATTCATTGGTAAATGTTGTATGGTATGGGGATCGTGATGGGAATCCTGAAATATATTACAACCACTCGGCAGATGCAGGACAAAGCTGGAGAACTGATATGCGGCTAACAAATGATGCTGCTGTTTCAGTGTTTCCTTTTGTCGCAGCATCCAATTCGGCAGTGCATGTTGTATGGCAGGACTACCGCGATGGAAATGCTGAAATATATTACAAACGTAATCCGACCGGTAATACTGTAGGAATAAAAGAATTGCCTTCAGCCGGCATGCCTGTTGCAATTTTCCCGAATCCGGCAAGCACCGAAATTAAGATTCAGAGCCTGGAAAATATTAAGGAATTGACTATTACGGATATCTATGGGAAAGAAATTTATCATTCCAAAATTTTGAATCCAAAGCCTGAACTTCTTATTCCTGTTTCTGATTATCCTGCCGGGATATATTTTATTAAAGTAAAAAAAGGAAACAAGATAAGCGTACAGAAATTCATAAAGCAATAACGCCACTGAGCATCGAACCAGACTATTCAAACCCTGAACACTATGAAAAAATATCTGCTGTTTATTTCGATCCTCTTGCTGGGAACTCTTGTTTCGCAAGCCCAATGGCAGCCGGTTGTGCGTCTGACAAATGATCCGGGTTTTTCGGTTATAGGCGGCTCTTCCAATACGCATTGTATAGCTTCAAGCGGTGATACAGTGCATGTGGTATGGCGGGAAAACCGTGATGTGGGGAACAACGAAATTTATTACAAACGCTCACTTGATGGAGGATTGAGCTGGGGCCCGGATACACGTATTTCGAACAATGTGTTCTATTCATCAAATCCTTCCATCTCGGTATCTGGTAAACTTGTTTATGTGGTTTGGAATGACATGAGCGCTGATTTTTATCAACATATATCCTACAACCAGTCAACCGATGGAGGCACATCCTGGGAAACCGAATCCCGGCTTTCGGATAATCCTGCTAATACTACTGCACAGGATGCTTCTGTATCCGCTTCCGGTTCTGAAGTTGATGTTGTTTGGACAGACTACCGGGCAATTAGTTCTATTCCGGCAATATACTACAAGCGCTCAACCGATGGAGGAATCAACTGGAGCGCAGATACGCCAATAACAAGTGAATCAGTTTCCTCGGAGTCGCCTTCTGTATCATGTTCAAGCTCTGAAGTTCATCTCGTTTGGCTTGAATCACTTGATTATCCGCACAATCAGATATACTACAAGAATTCAGCAGACGGAGGTGTAACCTGGGGAGCAAAAACAAATCTATCGGGCGATACCAGTTACAACTCAAGACCTGCTTTTTCCGTTTCCGGTTCATCTGTAAATGCGCTGTGGCTTAATACGCGTGCATATCCCTACAATCAAATATACTTCAAACATTCACCAGATGGAGGCAAAAGCTGGGGAACGGATACCCAACTTACAACTGATTTCAGTACCAAAATATATTCAAGTTCCATGGCAGCTTCGGGTTCAAATATTCACCTTGTATGGGAAGTCTTTGGCGACGGGAACAAAAATGACATATATTATAAACACTCCACCGACGGCGGCATAACATGGGGCACTGAAACCTTGCTGACAAATAATTTCACCAAATCAAACGGATCATATCCTTTTGTTGCAGCATCAGGTTCAGCTGTTCAAGTCGCATGGATGGACAACCGGGATGGGAACTCTGAAATCTATTACAAACGCAACCCCACAGGGCAAATTACCGGGCTAAAAGAATTACTCTCCTCGGATTTGCAATTTTCCGTATTCCCGAATCCGGCAAACTCCGAAATTAAACTTCGAAGTTTGGAAAGCATAAATGAACTTACCATAACAGATATCTATGGGAAAGAAATTTATCATTCCAAAATTTTGAATCCATCGCATGAATTTCGTATTCCAACTTCTGAATTACCGGCTGGGATTTATATTATACAAGTAAAAAATATGAAAAGGAAAAGTGAACAGAAATTCATTAAATTATAGGACAATTGAGTATTGAAATAAACCATTCAAAACCCGGACATTATGAAAAAACATCTACTAATTACTTCAATCTTTTTGCTGGGAGCTCTTGTTTCGCACTCCCAATGGGAGCCAGATGTCCGTTTAACTAATGATCCGGCCAGTTCTTCCACAACCGGCTTTTCAAACGCGCACTGTATTGCTTCGAGTGGAGATACGGTACACGTTGTATGGAGAGATGTCCGTGATGGAAACAATGAAATATATTATAAACGCTCATTAGACGGAGGCTTAAGTTGGGGGGCAGACACCAGGATTTCAAATAATATTGGGTTTTCATCAAATCCATCTATTTCATTATCCGGAAAAGTTGTGCTTGTGGTTTGGGAGGATAACATGGACGGCATAACTGCGCAGAATTATCAGATTTTTTACAACCGTTCAAGCGATGGCGGATCAAGCTGGGGGACTGATAAACGGCTTTCCAACGATCCTAATAACGCTGAGAATCCTTCTGTTTCATCGTTGGGTCCGTTGGTGCTTGTGGTATGGAATCATCGCGATGCCAGTGGGCTTTATACAGCAATTAATTGCAAACGCTCTGCCGACGGTGGATTAAGCTGGGGTGAAGATATAGTATTAACGAATGACCCTGGTGCTTATTGGCAGCCTTGTGTATCTATTTCAGAATCAGAAGTCCATGTCGTTTGGCTCGGAGGGCTTGTTAATAACCCGAAAGTTGGCTACAAAAAATCAACAGACGGCGGCATCAGTTGGGGAGTCAATACCTGGTTGACCAGTGATAATATTTATACCGATTGTCCTTCTGTATATGCATCAGGTTCTTCTGTACACGTACTATGGCTCGACGCACGCCCTGATAACCTTAAATATCAAATATATTACAAAAATTCAAATGACGGAGGTATTAACTGGGGACCAGATACCCAGCTAACAACAAATTTCAAATTAGCAGCCTTGCAGTGTTCAATGGCAGTTTCAGGTTCCGACATCCATGTTGTATGGCCTGATAATCGCGACGGAAACGTTGAGATATATTACATTGGCTCAAAAGATGGAGGTACAACCTGGAGGCCCGAAACTCGACTGACAAACAACGCTTCTGTATCCACTTTCCCTTTTGTTTCATCAACCTCTAAGGTTGTACATGTAATATGGGAGGACTACCGCGATGGAAACATGGAAATTTACTACAAACGCAACCCAACAAATAACGAGGTTGGGCTAACAGAATTGCCATCTTCAGATTTACCATTTAATGTTTTCCCTAATCCCGCAAGCACCGAAATTAAAGTTCGGAGCTCGGAGAATATTAATGAACTTTCTATTACCGATATATCTGGGAAACAAATTTATTATTCAGGTGTTTTAAACCCAACTCCTGAATTGCGTATCCCAACTTCTGAGTTACCTGCCGGTATTTATCTTATTAAAGTAAAAGAAGGAAACAGGGTAAGCATTCGGAAACTGATAAAGCTATAATTATAAACGAATGAAGATAGGCTCTTATTCAGAATAAAATACTTCCTCTAACCGATCATAGCTGTGTTAAAGTATTTTCATAAGGAATCTAAACAACCTACGGAATATTGATTTTACTAATAAATTGCTCATTATGATTCGTAAAATATTCTATCTTCTGATTGTTTTCGCGACTAATGCGACCGCACAAACTGCTGAAATGATGAATGTAAAATTAAAGTATGGTGCCAATATTCCGTACGATCTTCCTTCCGTGAACGGTCTTACATTTTCAGGCATTCAGGGGATGGATATGATGAATGTAAATTTGAAATCCGGATCGCCTGTTCAATATACAATATCCTATCTTGATGCGATAAACTTTCCGAATGATCAATCTTCCGATTCCATTTTTATCGAATTAAAAGATGGAAGCATCCGGTCCTATGCCGTTTCTTCAATCTCTGCATTGTCATTCATTAACTCGGATCTGAATACCTCAATTGAAACAGTAACATCAGCAAACCGGTATTTACTCGATCAAAACTATCCAAATCCATTCAATCCATCAACAACCATAAGGTATTATTTGCCGAAGCGGCAAAATGTAACACTCACGGTCTCCACGCTCACCGGAAAAGTAATCGCATCTCTGGTTCAGGAACAGCAAAGTTCAGGAATGCACCAGGTTATTTGGGATGCATCAAGAGTGCCCGGTGGCATCTACTTTTACAGGCTGCAGGCCGGTGCATTCATTGAGACAAAAAAGATGATTCTGGTGAAATAGAATATTTTGAATCATTAATTAAAAAGATATTTACGCCAATTCTTACCCTATATAAAGAGAAATATTATGAAGCATCTCATTCTGATAACGCTCCTTCTCAGTTCTTATATCGTATCGTTTGCCCAGACCAAACTTATTATTGACCGCAAAGACGGAACAAAAGATTCTATCGCATTGAATGCCATTTCGAAGATCAGGTTCTCGTCCTCAGGAAATACGATTAACCCTGGTATCGAAACAGGTGCCATGAGCGAAGTGTTCTCCGCTTCAGTTGATTCTAACGGCGGAACCATCAAGGTATCTTTGCCGGGATCACCCATCAATGGCATGCAAATAATCGTTCCTCCTCATTCATATTCAGCCACCACTACATTCAAAATATCTTACTCGCCAATTTTATCGCATTCGTTGGGTCAATACTTTAACCCCATTTCACCGATGATTTCGGTTTCGAGCGATGGCGGATATTCAAAATATGGGATGACGGTTAAGATTCCAATCACACTTCCGGTTGGTCATTTTGCCATGGGTTTTTTATATGATGAAAACACCAGCACCGTCGAAGGATTGCCCATCGAAGCGCTTGAAAATAATTCCATTTCCATTGTAACCAGTCATTTTGGGACAGCAAGTAAGAAACTTAAAAATAACTCAGGCATCAACACCGGTGGCAGTAATGGAAATATTGTAATTGCCTCCATCTCCGAATCGATACTTAACGGACAAACAATTATTAATACCGGATTCACTCCGGGAGTGGATGATTGGGAATTTATAAACTACGGATCTTATATCTCAGACGGCGGACATTGTGCCGGACAAAGTGAAACGGCTATGTGGTATTACTATGAAAAGAGGTTAAAAGGCGCCACTCCGCTTTATCATCTCCTCGACCAGGTTAATGATAAAACGGACCCCAATAAGCTCTGGCAGGATAATCCATATGGTTACCGGCTCTCTTCAACCATTCAGGAAGATTTTGACTGGGCTTCATGGGGAATCCAAATGAAAATCCGATCGCTTTTACCTGGATTGACGTGGAAAGCCTTCGCTCTTTCCATGCTCGTTACCGGTGAGCCACAAAGTGTGATGATCAACAACAGTAAAGGGCTTGGCGGACATGCACTGGTAGTTTATAAAATGGATTATGCCAATGGCAAGTTGTATGTTGCAGATCCTAATTTCCCCAACAATATAGATATTTCAACCAACACACTAAGTATAAGAGTAATTGAATTTGTTAACGGGAAATTTGACTCCTATTTTACAGGCCTGAAAGCAGGGGACCCTGGTATAGAGATGGACGAGATCAGCTATTTTGCAAAGACTGCAATGATCGATTGGGGGCATATTGGAGACAGATGGACAGAACTGGAAAATAAAACCATAGGTAATGACAGATTCCCTAAATATTCCATAAAAATACAAAATGACAACGATAAAGAACTAACAGACCAGATGACCACAGAACTGGAGCAAGTTGACTTATATTGCCAGTCGACAGAGTGCGCGGGGTATATAACAAATACTGACCATTATCAGGCACTCGACGCATATGATGTAGATGCGAACTTACTCGTAAAAGGTAATGGACAAGGTATCACCAGTATTCCATTAGAGACCGGAGCGAACAAATTCGGTTTGTATATCATGGGAGCAGCACATGGCAAACTAGAAAATTATATGGATTTTAAATGGATTACAATCTTCCATTACCCATACTCCATTAGCCCCAACCCCTTATTGGGATCACCCGGGCACGAGTATACATTCACCGCGAAAGCAAAAGGGAAACCGCATTATTTTGGGTTGCCTAAATATGTGTGGACATTCGGCGACAATACGGCCCAGGTTACAATACTGAATGATAGCTCAGTAACTCACACCTACGCCTCAACAGGCAACTATACGGTTAAGGTTGAATTGTATGATTATTATGCGAATCAGGATAAGAAAACTTCGGAAGCTGTTTCGTCCGCTCAGATAAGAACCGCTGATCCAAGCATGGTGGAAGTGGTTGGCGGCACTTTCCAGATGGGGAATGCACTCGATGCCGAAGCTAGTCCTGTTCATTCGGTGACAGTAAGTTCTTTCCTTATCGACAAGTATGAGATTACGTATGAGAAATGGACGGAAGTAAGAGCCTGGGCAATAGCGCACGGGTATGCAAGCACAGATATTGCGGAAGGTACAAATGGCTCCGTTTTATCAAGTGGGGCCAATAATCCGGTCTTGTCAGTTAATTGGTATGATATTTTAAAATGGTGTAACGCACGATCGGAGATGGAAGGACTGAAGCCTGTTTACTATACGAACAGCAAGCAAGACACCGTTTACCGTTCAGGGCAGATCATCAACTACAATCTTTATTCGGTAAATTGGACTGCTAATGGCTACCGGCTACCGACAGAAGCCGAATGGGAATTTGCAGCCAAAGGTGGCACGAAGTCGGGTAATTTTAAGTACAGCGGAAGTAATACAATTGACGATGTTACCTGGTTTGCAGGGAATTCAGGCAGTTCCCCACTCGTAAACTTATTTGCACATCCGGTGGGTCAGAAAACCCCCAATGAACTTGGCATTTACGACATGAGTGGCAATGCATTGGAGTGGTGCTGGGATAAACGGGGAACATATCTCCCCTCAGCGCAGATAGATCCGAAAGGTCCAGTGGGTGGCGGCACTAATGTTATGCGGGGTGGGGGATTCAACATGGATCCTGGTCTCTGCGAGTCAGCGAATCGCCATATGCAGTATCCGCCCACCACCCGAACTTATATAGGGTTCCGATGTGCAGCCAACTGACAATATTGTACTTTAATACTTTACAGAAATTTGGAAAACATCACCGAACATACCATTACCGATATAACTGGGAAACAAATTTATCATACTGGTGTTCTTAATCTAACTCCTGAACTTCGTATTCCGACTTCTGATTTTCCGGCCAGCATATATTTTATAAAAGTAAAAAAAGGAAAGAGGATAAGCGTACAGAAATTCATAAAGACATAAACACTAATTTTTTGTCATGAAAAAGACTCTAAAATTATTACTTAGTATATACTGCCTGATGTCATTATTCTGCATAGGCTGTAAAAAACAGGACGGTAATCCTGGTGGTTCAATTGTTCAGAGCGATATCCCGGCCATTGACAGCAAGATTACTTCCTTTATGAATACATATAACATTCCCGGAGCTTCACTGGCAGTGAGTAAAAACGGTAAACTGGTATACATGAAGGGTTTTGGTGTTGCAGACCAAACGACCAATGAAAAAGTTACATCTGCCTCTTGGTTTCGTCTCGCAAGTGTATCGAAAACATACACAGCGGTTGCTGTTATGAAATTATTCCAGGATGGGAAAATCGACCTGGATGGCAAAGTATTTGGCAATAGTTCCATTTTGGGTAGCGATTTTGGCACACTTCCTTATCAGGTAAACCTGACCAAAATAACCGTGCGCCAGTTATTGCAGCACACCACCGGGGCCTGGGGAGCATCCACAGGCCTTGATGTAATAGACTATAATCCTGCATATTCCAACAAACAGCTCATGGACTGGATCATTGACACAAGGCCGATGCCTTATACTCCAGGGACTATTTTCGATTACAGTAATGTGAACTATTTCATTCTGGCGAGAATAATAGAAAAAGTTACCGGGCAAACTTATTTTGATTATGTTAAAAGCATCCTCAACAAAATAGGAGCTACTGACACCGATATTGCCGGGCAGACCCTGTCTGAAAGAAAACCAATGGAAGTTAAATACTATGGTCAGGGTGCGGATGCTCAATATGTTTATAACATTGCTTTCCCAAGGAGAGTTGCAGATGGAGGAATAATAACTACAGCAAAAGATTTATTAAAACTGGTCACTGCCGTGGATGGATTCGACACCAGGCCGGATGTGCTGAACAATACCACAATAAGCCAGTTTACTCAGCCATCCTCAGTATTTGCAAATTATGCATGCGGAATTGGCATCTGGAGCGCTGAAAATCTTTGGTTTAACAATGGTTCCTTACCCGGATCGCGTACCTGGTTCATGCGGCACGATAATGGAATGTGCGTCGCCTTGCTTCTGAACTCCAGGCCTGAATCCGATCCCAATAATGTGTTTACATACGCCATGCAGAATCTGGCTCTTGATATCATTAAAAATACAAACTATAAATGGCAGGATATCGACCAGTTTTAAACATAATGCCCTATTGAATACGCAAGTTCTCAGCTTCCATAAAACTAAAAAACAGAATGAAACTATTCTATCTATTGTTCGCAACAATTCTATTTGGTTCAAATTCAATCTTTGCCCAATGGCAACCTGATGTTAGACTGACCAATGACCCTGGCATGTCAGCCACAACTGCTTATTCCAATGCCCGATGCATCGCCTCAAGCGGCGACACGGTGCATGTGGTTTGGAGTGACAACCGGGTTGGGGGAAACTATGAAATATTCTACAAACGCTCAGTAGATGGTGGCTTAACCTGGGAACCGGACACGCGAGTTTCAAATAATGTTTATTTCTCAGCACATCCTTCAATTTCAATTTCCGGTTCAGTGGTTCAAGTAGTTTGGGATGATGATCGTGACGGGAGCGGGAATAAGGAAATATATTACAACCGCTCTACTGATGGTGGTTCAAGTTGGGGAACAGATATAAGGCTAACAAATGACCCTGCAGTTTCAGAGAATCCTTGTGTGTCATCTGCAGGTTCTCTTATTATAGTTGCTTGGGCCGATAACCGTGAAGGAGGAGCAGTAATATATTACAAACGCTCAACAGATGGAGGAATAAACTGGGGAGCAGAAACTCGTTTGGGTGGGAACTGGAATCCTGCAGTATCAATATCTGGCATGGTAGTACATGTGGTATGGCAAGATGCCCGTGGGGCGCATCCTGGCGTTTACTATAAACGCTCAACGGATGGAGGCATTACCTGGGGGGCGGATGTGCCGCTTACCATTAACGATGTCGCATATTCCGATTCTCCTTCTCTGTCCGTTTCCGGATCAGATGTGAATGTTGTATTCCGGGATTCACGCAACAGTACAGGCACAGGCTATGAAATATTCTACAAACATTCAACAGATGGAGGCATAACCTGGAGCTCGGATACACAGTTATCAAATTTTCATGTTACAGTCTATAATCCTTCTATTTCAGTATCTGGTTCAGGTGTGCATGTCGTTTGGACCGACAACCATGAGGGGCCTTTTAAAATATATTACGACGGATCGGCAGATGGAGGAGTAAATTGGGGAACTATCACAGCGTTGACAAATGGTACAGCTGTTTCATTTTATCCTTTTGTTTCCGCATCAGGTTCGGGAGTGCATGTAATATGGGAGGATAATCGCGATGGGAATTATGAAATATATTACAAACGCAACCCGGCTGGCAATCCGGTTGGAATAGATGAAGTTTTAAGCAGCGAAAATCCAATCCGGATTTCACCAAATCCGTTCAAAAATGAGATTACAGTTACCAATACTATAACCGAATCCTGTGAAATCAGAATCTATGATATTACTTCACGAAAAACGATACAGAAAAAATTTGCAGGTACAACAACGTTGAACACTACCTCTCTTAAAAAAGGAATTTATATTTTTGAAGTGAGATACAACAACACGATACTCAGGAAAGGCAAGATTATAAAGGACTGATGAAGAATATTTTTCCCAGGATGGATTTACTACCGATACCTATCACTTATTGCTCCTTGGATGCTTGTTACAATGAATCATATGATCATTTACCATACCAGCGGCCTGCATAAACGCATAGCAAATCGTTGATCCTACAAACTTAAAACCTCTTTTTATCAAATCCTTACTCATGGCATCCGATTCGGCTGACTTTGCCGGAATTTGTTTAAGGTCCGTCATGTAATTATAGATCGTTGTTCCTCCTGTAAACTGCCAGATGTATTTATCGAAAGTGCCAAATTCCTTTTGTACTTTAAGGAAAGCCTGTGCATTGGTGACTGTTGACCTGATTTTTAGCTGGTTGCGTATTATGCGCGAATCCTGCATCAGTTGCTGAATACGCTCTTCATCATACAAAGCAATCTTTTCAGCATCAAAATTATCGAAAGCTGCGCGAAAACCTTCCCGACGATGCAGAATTGTTTTCCAGCTCAGCCCGGCCTGGAAAGCATCGAGGATCATAAATTCGAAAAGCTTCTGGTCGTCGTGCAAAGGAGCTCCCCATTCAGTATCGTGGTAAGCTATCATTAGCGGATCGTTGCCGGGCCAGTTGCAGGTATTGGAAGTTTGCATATCGGGTGTTTTAGTGGGATCAAATTACTGGAGCATGGTGCAAAGTGCTGAGTGCTGGGTGCAAAGAACAAAGTGCTGAGTACTATTGCTTAAAGTGGATTAGTTCTTCCGGATCGATTATTCCCTTTTCGGTAATAAATCCTGTAATAAACCTTGCCGGAGTAACGTCGAAAGCCGGATTCAGGGCATGTGAACCGGGAGATGCCATTCTTATCGTTCGCATAACGCCTTCAGAATCCGGACCGGAATATGTAAGCATTTCATCTTCACTGCGTTCTTCGATTGGAATTTGCGATCCATCAGTCAACGAAAAATCGATGGTTGAAAAAGGAACGGCAACATAAAACGGGATGCCAAATTCCTTTGCTACAATGGCTTTCTCAAAAGTTCCGATTTTATTGGCAGTATCACCATTAGAGGCGATGCGGTCGGCGCCAACAATCACAAAATCAATCATTCCCTGACTCATCAGGTAGGCTCCGGCATTATCAGGAACTATTTTATGCGGAATGCCTTCGTTTTGCAGTTCCCAGGCTGTAAGCCGCGCGCCCTGGTTTCGGG
>CAIWMA010000490.1 GCA_903913645.1 uncultured Bacteroidales bacterium
ATGACAGTTAACGAACGCTGGCTTTTCTGGAACAAGGAATTTGAGAAATGTATCAAATGCTATGCCTGTCGTGCTGCCTGCCCTATGTGCTATTGCCATCGTTGCACTACAGATGTTAACCAGCCGCAATGGATTCCGGTAGCCAGTCATGAACTTGGCAACCTCGATTACCACCTGATGCGAGCCATGCACCTGGCCGGACGTTGCGTTAACTGCGGCGAATGTGCCACCGCCTGCCCGATGGATATTCCGTTAAACCTGCTTACGTACCAGCTGATCAGCCCGATCAAGGCTACCTTTGGTGCAACTGCCGGAATGAAAGCGGATGCGATGTACGCACTTTCCACCTATAAACCCGATGATAAAGAGAACTTCATTATCTGACCCATGGAGAAACAACTGAAAATACTTAAATACAGAGATCTTTCGAAACTGATCGAAAAGTTCCGTTCGCAGGGATTTCCTGTGCTGGCGCCTGTCCGCAAAGGCAAGGTCGTGGAGATTGAACAGGTACAATCACTTGATGAAATAGCTCTTGATGTTTTGCTGTCAACACAATCCGCAAAAAAAGCTGCTTTCCCGAAAGTGGAAAAAGTACTGGAATATACCCTTGAAAAATCAGGAACCAAGCAATTCCCGGTTGATCCTGCTGATTATAAGGAAACTATCCTTTTTGGTGTAAGGCCTTGCGATGCATCCGGTTTCAAATCACTGGATGCCATCTTTGGCGAAGAACCAAAGGATCAGTTCTACCTGGAGAAAAAAGGGAAGTCAACGATTATTTCATTTTCATGTCCTGTGGCCGACGAGTATTGTTTCTGCACCTCGGTTGGCGGCGGACCGGGAAACACGGCTGGAAGTGATTTACAGTTTACAGGTATCAGCAAAGATGAAATTCTAGTCGAGATTCTTACCGAAAAAGGGGAGAAGCTGGCGGCAATATTTGCTGATCTACTCACTGATGCAGGCAAAGATATTGATAAGACTAAGTTCCTTGCTGATGTAAAAGTTGTATTTGATGTGGATGGTGTTGTGGAAAAAACGACGGCTTCTTTCAATAATACAGCGCTTTGGTTCGAACAATCCTTACGCTGTATTGGATGCGGAGCATGTGCTTTCGTTTGCCCGACTTGCGCCTGCTTCGATTTCCAGGATGAGCAGAATACAAAAAAAGGAGTTCGCCTTCGTCTTTGGGATTCATGCGGATTTTCGCTGTTTACCCTGCACACTTCCGGTCACAATCCACGCGAAGTACAAAGCCAACGTTGGCGCCAGCGCATTATGCATAAGTTCGCCTATATGCCCGAACAACTTCATGTTGTAGGCTGCGAAGGCTGCGGACGCTGTTCCAGGGCCTGCCCGGTGGATATGAATATTAAGGAACATTTGACGGCGATTGGGGAGAAGGTAATTGTTTAATGTGATAATGTGATAATGTGATAATGTGATAATGTGATAATGTGATAATGTGATAATGTGATAATGAGTTAATGCGATAATTAGATAATTTGAAGATTTGGAAATGAAGGACTCAAACTAGTAAGCACTTATCTCTCATAACTCATATCTCAACACTAATAAAATAACCAGCAAATAAAAACATGGAGCAACAGAATATTTACCAGCCTTACCTGATGGAGATCGAAAAGATCACTGAAGAGGCGCCTATGGTCAAAACATTCAGGTTGAAATTCAAAAACGAAGAAGAAGGAAACAATTTTTCTTTTCATACCGGGCAGTTCGGCGAGTATTCCGTTTTTGGTGAGGGAGAAGTAACCTTTTGTGTTGCCTCGCCGCATACCCGGAAAGGATACATCGAATGCACTTTCCGTGAAGCAGGAAGAGTAACCTCAGAACTTGCCAGCCTTAACGAAGGAGACACTATTGGATTCCGCGGTCCTTACGGCAATATTTTCCCTATCGATGACTGGAAAGGCAAAAGCCTTCTTTTTATCGCCGGAGGAATTGCTTTGCCTCCTATGCGAAGCGTAATATGGTCGTGCCTCGACAAAAGAGATCAGTTTAAAGATATTACGATTCTTTACGGAGCCAAATCAGTTGCCGATCTTGTTTATAAAGAAGAACTGGCTGAGTGGAAAGAACGCCCAGATGTGAAACTGGTTACTACAGTGGACCCAGGTGGCGAAAATCCTGACTGGAAAGGTGAAGTGGGTTTTGTTCCGACAATTCTGGATAGAATGACGCCCATCAGCGAAAATACTATTGCCATCGTTTGCGGCCCGCCTGTAATGATCAAGTTTACATTCCCTATTCTGGAAAAATATGGTTTCGCTGATGAGCAGGTTTATACAACCCTCGAAAACCGAATGAAATGTGGACTTGGGAAATGCGGACGCTGTAACGTAGGAAAGGTTTTTGTTTGTAAGGATGGACCTGTATTTACCAGGACGCAGCTTAAGGAGTTGCCTGACGAGTATTAAGATTAGTTATACCTAAAAATGACCTGTTGGATAAGCCTACAGGTCTTTTTTATTTAAACAACCTATTGTTGGCTGAGTTTACCACGTTTGATCAAAAGAGAATCCGGATTCAAGCGGACTTGCCCGGCTCATTAGTCAGGGCGTGACTTTAAATCCACCTTGACTAATACGCCCTGACCCGATATCCGATAATTCCTTACTTTTGAAGTGCCACACAACCTTATTCCATAATGGCTGTTGATATTATTCCGGTGACATCAAAATTTAAAAGGAACATCCCAATAAGCTTATGCTTCGATTAAACTTTTTTAAAACTTCAGGAGTATGGCTCCTGGTTATATGGATGGCCCTTTTTTCAAGCCAGGTACTGGCAGGGAATGATACAACTGGTTATTTGATAAAGGTTAAAATAACTAATTGTACTGATGTCCAATTGTATCTGAATCATTATTCGGGTATAGATATCAGTAATGATGACACAGCAAGGAGAAGCCCGGACGGGTATTTTATTTTCGACGGGAAAACTAAGCTGGATGAAGGATTATACTATATTTCATCCGATTCGAAAAAACGTTATTTTGATTTTTTTATAACCAATAACCAACATATCAGGTTCGAATATGACGGATCGGGATTAGTTAAAAATATTACTACTTCTGATTCCCTCGAAAACAGAACTTATTTTAAAATCCTCTCTTTACTTCAATCAAAAACAGAAGTAAAAAAACAGGCTCCAAACGATTCAATACAATTTCTGCTTAAGCATGCTGATCTTTCAGTTTCTTATATGAAGCAGCTAGTAACGAAACCTGCAAGTGGCCTGGCTCTGTATGAAAAATATATTAAAGCGTGTATTTCTCCTTCCGACTTTCAGCAAAATTATCTAAAACTTAAGCAGGATAGCAAAGAGCCACTGCTTCGTATATACCTCGATCATTTCTTTGATAACCTCGATTTTTCGGATCCACGGCTGATCAATACGCCGGTTTTTACGCAAAGAATAGATGAATTTATTGATACCATTGAAGCGATTCCCGGTTTATCGAAGAAAGCCGAGGTGGAACGCTTGATTACTCTTTCTTCTGTGGATAAGCGAACCCAGGAATTTGTAGCCTGGCATTTGATAAGCCGGTTCGAAACATACTATTTCCTTCCCGAAAATGACGCCATATATGTTCATATCGTTAGGGATTTTCTGCAAAACGGTAAAATTGCATGGTATTATCCTGAAGTAAAAGAGCGCGAAATCAGCCAGGCAAATAAATTCGAACCTCTCCTGAACGGCAAAACCGGCCCGGACCTTGAAGCTCCTGATACGTCTGGAGTTTTTCTGAATTTATATTCGGTGAAAGCCCAGTATACTTTGCTTCTGTTCTGGGCCAGTACCTGCAGCCACTGCCGCGACGAAATGCCTTCGATTTTGAAATTCTATAAAGATTTTCACAAGGAGTATGATCTCGAAATATTTGCGGTAAGCACTGATACCTCAACAGTGAGGTGGAAGTCCTTTGTACGCCGCCACCAGTTGCCATGGATTAATGTTTTCGGGCGTAAAGGCCGCCAAAGCTATTTCCATCTGTATAATATTCAAACTACTCCAACAATTTTCCTGCTGGACGACAAAAAAACGATACTTGCGAAATACCTGAAACCAGAGCAATTTGGGGAGATAATCAGGAGGAGGGAGTCAGGAGATAACAGAAAGTAAACTGACGGATTAATAGAGCCAGTATATCTGTAAATCAAAATGTTGTATTTTTAGTCCATTGAAAAAGAATAAAATTACATATGTACGGGATTATTATACTGAAAGTAAAACAGTGCAGGATTTGTAAGGGCTAAATTCAGATTGAAATTTATTTAAGGAGACTTAAAGCTTTTCTGATTTTTAATTAAAAGTACTATGCAAACTGAAACAATATTTAATTCATTGCGTTCGAAGTTCTTTTCAGAGACAGCAAGGAAGAAAATCGAGACCATTTTTGTTTTTATTGCCATCACTAGTTTTGTGCTTCATTTGCTGCTGATAGCATTAGTGCATTTAAATTTATTACAGATTAATACAACATCACATTTACTGAATAATCCTATTGCAGCTATTTACACGCCATTTTCATTCATTTTAGTCTACGAGGTTTACCTGCTGATTTTTTACCTGCCAAAGTCCACAACTATTTACATTGGAAAGCAATATGAGATTATTACCTTAATCGTGATCAGAAGGGTTTTTAAGGATTTGTCCAAGCTGGAATTGTCTTCCGACTGGTTTGTTACGAAAAATGATATTCAATTTTCATACGACCTGATAGCCACACTGTTATTGTTCTTTATGATTTTTGTGTTTTACCGGCTCAACGATAAAAAGGATGGTAGGCTCGAAAAGAAGGAGGGCCTCTCGCTGGATATTTTGAGGTTTATTAAGATAAAGAACCTTGTAGCTTTTTCGTTGATACCAATATTCCTGGTACTTTCGGTTTACACCTTTGGGCGCTTAATTTATATAAGTTTCTTTTCGTTGAGCGATCTGGTAAACTCAATTACTGATGTAAATAAGATATTTTTTGCCGATTTTTTTACGATATTGATTCTGGTGGATGTTTTATTACTGCTGTTTTCGTTTTTGCACACTGATAAATTTAACGCGGTAATCCGGAATTCAGGATACATTATTTCAACAATTCTAATAAAACTGTCGTTTGGAATTGAGGGGATATTAAATACCATTTTAATACTTGTGGCTGTACTTTTTGGAGTTGCAATCCTGGCAATTCATAACAGGTTTGAAAAATACAGCGTATCTAAAAAATATTCATAGAACGTAAATGCCTCCTAATCATAGTTTATCAACAGGGATTGCTCTTTTTTATTCTATGTCAGCTAACTTTCCGGCAAAAAAAAACTATCCTGAGTTTCTTCCCCAGGATAGTATTAAGCATTTTCGCTTCAGGCATTTTCACTCATCACTCTTCACTCATCACTCATCACTCATCACTCATCACTCCTACACTATCTCCGAATACAACCTCATAAACTGAACCCTTTCGAATTCAGCAGGATTAGCAATGCCTTGCTGGTTCATTTTTCCCCTGAACGAATCAATGGTTTTGTACCCTTTCTCGTCCATCCATTTGCTGATATCAATTAATATTTCCGAAATTACCGGGTAACCGTGTTTATAAATAGCCGAAACTACTTCGATTGCAGTTGCCCCGGCTAATAGTTGCTTGATAGCAGTTTCGCCAGTATGAATACCCGTTGTGGCTACTAATGGGCATTCAACACGGCCTGATAATAAGGCCATCCAACGCAATACATGCGAGTATTCTGTTGGATCACTCAGAATGTATTTGGCATGGGTTTCGAGTTTGTTAATATCAATATCCGGGTGAAATGGCCTGTTGAAAAGGACCAGCCCGCTGATACCGGTTTTCGAAAGTTCAATTGCCGTGGTAGCCAGGCCCGAAAAATAGTAACCCATTTTTAGCGATACCGGAATTTTAACCTGTTTCAGAACGGCTTCAATAATATCGAAGTAAACCTTTTCGTTCTCTTCGGAGTTTTTCATTGTATTAGAAGGAAGCACATATACATTGAGTTCCAAAGCATCAGCACCAGCTTCTTCAATTCTACGCGCAAAGTAATGCCAATCGTAGGCCGAAGTACAATTAATACTGGCAATAACCGGGATATCAACAGCTTTTTTTGCTTCGGTAACAAAAGAAAGATATTTCCTTAAAGTTAAATCTTTGGCATGATCGACAAGGTAAGAATATGCTTCATCATAATCATATTCCCTTTCATTCAGAACGGATTGATATCCTTTATTGAATGAATTTCCATTATTTGTTTCAGTTTCGTTGATGTAATTATCCATTTCGTGCAGTATCTGCTCTTCGAAAATGGATTTTAATACTACAGCCCCTGCTCCGTTTTCAGCGGCATGTTTTACACCGGCAACGGTTCCGGTCATTCCGGAGCTCCCAACAATCACAGGGTTTTTTAATTTTAAACCTAGGTAAGAGGTTGATAAATCAGCCATATTGATGATTTTTTGAAGTTTTAAATATTCTAACAAAGATAGAATACTCTGGTAATGCTTAGTAATTTTGAATCAAGATTCTTAAAACTTTTTTCAACAGCCCCATTCCAGGTTGTATTCCCCCAATATGACTATTGTTAAACAACTTAAAGACTG
>CAIWMA010000491.1 GCA_903913645.1 uncultured Bacteroidales bacterium
CTATATCCCGAAGCAGCTTTTTCAACCTGCTGAAAATACTTTTAAAATATCCAAGGCTTATATCGATGCATTTATCTAATTTTAACCTGGCTTTCAGTCTGAAAATCGCCGTAGTGGAAGGTTATTAGACGGACTGCCGTTATGCCCCATTTAAAAAAAACACAAATCTCATTAATATGCAGAACTTCATTATTTTGTTTTTTATAATTTTCATTTCAAGTTGTACATCGACAATACAGTCACAACAAAAATATTTTCTAAACGAAAATGATTTAAAACACCTGGCTGACTATAAGTCTAGAGATACCATATCATTTTCAAGCAATTAAGGCAATATTGATACAATAATTGTCAGTGCTATTGGATATGAAGACTTTAGGAGTATAAATTATCTTGGGAATCGTGTAGATTCTATATTTGGTAAATCTGTAGCAATACATTTTTTCCCTGTAGACAAGTGGCTCGATACTTTAGCGGAAGACAATCCAGCAAAAAATTTCGTTAATAATCAGAGACTAATTCATGTTCAGAAAAGTCAAAAAACAAATAAACCTCTATATCTAATTACATACAAGGATTTTATTTCAAAAATTGATTCAGTTATAGGTACATACCATACGGATACATTAAATCTCAATGGTAATAGGATAACAAATTACTATTTGGTAGAACCTCAAGAATCTAAAAAACCAAAAAATTCAAAAAGTATAATTACGGTTTATTGGACAGATAAGTTAGGTTTAACAGCTTATACAAATAAAGAGGGAGAATCCTGGACAATTTTAAAATAAAACGGGGCATAACAGCACCTAGCCATAATGCGGGGTTTAATGGAGGTTGATAGATTTGAAATCTTTATATACATTTACCGATAAATCGGGACAGGTTCCAGAAACATCAGTACAAGTAGTGCTGGCAGGCTTTGAGCAACAATTTAATCCCGCACTTGCCATTGCCTGTACCGTGAAATGGAAGAGTCAGCCGTTAGCAACCGTAATATGAAAACGATAATATTGACAACTTTTATATTTTTCTCCTTACTTTCAACTGGACAGAACAACAGTACTTTGAAAATTGAACCGCTAAGAATTATTGCATCGAAATCTTTACCAGACACAGAACTCGAATATAATATTAATGGTATTGTTTTACGGTTTAGCAAACGTTTGTTGCTGAAATATTCAGACAGCTTATCAATCAGAAATTATGAAACCACTCTCGACACTTCCTTTTTCTCGGATCAAGACTTAGAAAACTTAGCTTTACTAATGAAATCTATTCGTGAAAAATACATTATCAGTGGAATAATTAATCTAACAGACCCATTAGATATCTTTAAGGTTATTGCCAATAATTCGGATATTAAAGCTGCCATTATTGGAAATGCCATTGGATTCTATGATGATTTAATTTGCCAAATGCTTGACTCTGGTGAATTTAGCATTTTTTCAAATGGCATAAAACTTAATTCAGTAACTAAAGCGCATGTTGTGGAGAAAACTTTGTCTTCTCGAAGTGAAACTATCCGATACTTTTCAGAAAACAGTAAAGAATTAAAGACTTGTTGTCCTTGCGAATACATTATGGCAAATTCATCGAATAAGAAATAATTACGGATACACCGTTAATCGGTCAGTTTCATGATATAAATAATGAAAGAAATAATTCTTTTAGGTCCTGTTGCAGTTGGAAAAACAACAACAGCCAGATTAATTTCGAAAAAGATACATAAACCGGTAATTTCACTGGATGATCTTCGGTTTGACTATTATAAAGAAATCGGATATGATCATAATCACATGAAAGAACTCCATGAAAAAGCAGGGATAATGGCGATTTTTCAATATGGGAAAATCTTTGATGCTTATTCAATAGAAAGAATACTTGAAGATCACCAAAACTGTATATTTGATTTTGGTGGTGGTAATATTGTATCCGGATATGATTTTGATTTAAATCGCATTAAGAAGGCATTGGAACCTTATGAAAATGTTGTTTTTTTAGTCCCCGGCAAGGACAATGTGGAAACATTAAAATTTATCTATGAACGGCGTGACATAAAACCAGGTGACAGGGAACTGATTGAATACCTGGTTTACAACCACTCTAATTATGAAGTTGCGAAACACATGGTTTTCGTTAAGGACAAAACCTCAGAAGAAGTATGTGATGAAGTATTGTCCATTTGTGACCTGTAAGAGAAAAACAGAATTAACGCCTATAGTAATTGATTTATTTGATCAAATAACATACCTGCTACCTCCCTGATGTTGTTAAAACTTAATAATAGATGAAATCCCCTGAACTTTATAAAAATAACGATAATGAAAAAAGTAGTACATGTTCTTTTCCTGCTTCTTATAGCCCAACTTGCTTTAGCCCAACCCAGCGCAAAAACGAAAGTTTTTATCGAATGTTCCCGCTCGTGGCTTTGCGATTTTGATTACCTGCGTTCGGGGTTAAGCATGGTCGATTTTGTGCGCGACCGTTTTATTGCCGACGTACATGTACAGGTAAATACACAATATACCAGTGCGGGCAGCGAGCAAAATACCGTTGTATTTAAAGGTCAGAATGCTTTCGTGAACCAGGACGACACGCTCACTTATTTCAACTCATCCACATTGAGTGATGATGAAAAAAGAAAAAAAATGGTAAATACCGTAACTCTGGGTTTGATAAAATACATTTCGCATACCGAAGCAGCCAACAACATTGTAATTACCTATAACAAGCCTGTAGACACTGATACTGCAAACATAAAGAAAGAAAAAGACCCGTGGAATTACTGGATTATGAGTTTAGGCGCCAGCGGTTCTTTCGACGGTGACGCAAACTATAAATCACAAAGCATTTACAGCTATATTTATGCCGACCGGGAAACCGAAAAATCAAAAATAAACATTGGCATATCGTATAATTACCGGAGAAATAAGATTGTAGTTTCCGAAGCAGAAACAGTGGTAAAAGAAAATCCGCAAACCAACGGATATGTAAATTATATTAATAAAATCAATCAGCATTGGGGCTATGGAGTATTTACCTCCTATACAAAAAGTGAATATTCCAACTACGACATCAAACTAAGCCTGGTTCCTAAACTTGAATATGATGTATTTAAGTACAAGGAATTTAATAGTGAGCGCCTGGTAATAAATTATGGTTTGGGGGTACAGTACAATAATTATAAAGACACAACCATATTTTTCAAAACAGAAGAAACTTTGCTTGTGCAGAACGCGGCAATTATAAGTTCTTTCACCAAACCCTGGGGAAGCATCAATGTGGGAGCATTCTACAACAGCTACCTGTACGATCTTTCTAAATTTTCACTTTCTTTCTCCGGTGCCGTGAACTGGAATATTTTTAAAGGATTCAAATTTGCCGTTGGTGGCAGTTACGACATTACGCGCAACTTAATCCAGCTTTCGAAGGCAGGCGCTACCCGCGATGAAGTGCTCCTGCAGCAGCGACTACTTAACAGCCAGTACAGTTATTTTTTCGGAGTAGGAATCAGCTACCAGTTTGGCAGCAAGTTCAACAACTTCATCAACCCTGCATTTAAAGGATTAAACTGGAGTATGAACTTTTAAATCCCCGGCTGCTGTAACAACTGACACATCGAACGAAATCCTTTTCGTACAGTAATCGAAATCAAATAAATTACGTAATGAGCTTATCAACAGATTTCATTTAAATACTGCCATAGGCAGCTTAATCTGTGTAATTTGCGTAATCTGTGGCAATGATACCTTCTTTCAGGCTGAATAATTACGATAATTTATCGATTAGCTCGTTTTTAAGATATTGGAAATAAATCATGAAACAAAACATAATTAAAAGTGCTATATTTGTTAGTCTCTTTCAGCCGGGAAGCACATTGAAAGCTAAAATTTTGAATATTTAATTATATGCATTAAATGATTTCTATTAACTAAAATCAGAATA
This sequence comes from uncultured Bacteroidales bacterium, assembly GCA_903913645.1. GTDB lineage: Bacteria > Bacteroidota > Bacteroidia > Bacteroidales > UBA4417 > UBA4417. Next base: position 3,949 of record CAIWMA010000491.1, read on the forward strand.
CCATGCGGAAATTATTACTTCTTTCATTCTGTTTATTAAGTGTTATTGGCTATGGCCAGATACTTAACAAAAACTATACATGGAATGATCTGGAAATTTTAATGACAAATTGTAAAAGTCCCGCATGTCAGGCTAGTACAATATACACAACTCATTCTTATCATATTGAAAGTGATACGGTTATAAATTCCAAAATGTATAGTGTTTTCATTGATATTGTTTATAATTATGGCGGGCATTATAGCGATACTGTCGGCTATATAAGGGAGGATATACAATCGAGAAAAACATATTTCCTGTATAAATATTCAAAAGATGAAACTCTATTATATGATTTTTCACTGACAATAGGTGATGTATTCAATGCAAAAACATTTTGGGGTGGTTGGGAATATGATACTGTAACTAATATCGATAGTATTGTTTATATGGGTCAAAAACGGTAGACAATCGCGCTGACCAATGGAAATAATTCGCTTGATTGGATTGAAGGTATTGGTTCAAAACAAGGTTTCTTGTATACAAATTATTATCATGGAACTTTGCTTTGCC
>CAIWMA010000492.1 GCA_903913645.1 uncultured Bacteroidales bacterium
TTCACCTACAGAACCAAGCAAACGCAATGAACTCAGGTCATGACGATCGGCCCATGATGAACCGAAACGCATCAAACCACGGATGGCAGTAGGAGAGGTGTACAATATATTAATTCCGTATTTCTCAATTATCGACCACCATCTGTTCGGATAAGGATGGTTGGGAGCGCCTTCGTACATCATAATGGTTGCTCCGTTAATCAGCGGGGCGTAAACAATATAGCTATGCCCGGTAATCCAACCCGGATCGGCAGCACACCACCAACGGTCTTCTGCTTTAATATCGAAAACATAGCGGTGAGTTGTAGAAGTATAGACCGAATAACCGCCATGTGTATGAACGAGGCCTTTGGGCTTTCCTGTTGTACCAGAAGTATAAAGTATAAAAAGAGGATCTTCAGCATTCGTTTTTTCCGTACAGCAATTTGTATTTGCTAGCGGCATGCCCATCAGATCGTGATACCAGAAATCGCGGTCGTTTTCCATGTAGCATTCTTCACCGGTACGTTTAACAGCAATACAAACCTCGATAGTTGCCGAGCGTTTCATAGCTTCGTCTGCAATTGTTTTCAGTTTAGTAGCTTTTCCTCTCCTGAAACCACCATCGGCAGTTATGAGAATCCGGCTTTTAGCATCCTCGATTCTTTCGGCAAGTGCTTCAACACTATAACCGCCATAAACTACACTATGAACAGCACCTATTTTGGCGCAGGCAAGCATCGAAATCACCAGTTCCGGAATCTGCGGCATGTAAATCGTAATGACTTCACCTTTTTTAGCTCCCATAGCCCGGAGCACATTCGAGAATTTTACGACTTCACGGTTTAACCCATGATAGGAAAATGTTCGTACATCTCCTGGTTCACCTTCCCAGATAATGGCAAGTTTATTACGGGTAGCATTCTTTTGATGCCGGTCTAAAGCATTATGAATGATATTGATTTGTCCGCCGGTAAACCATTTGTAGAAAGGCTTATTGCTATCGTCAAGTACTTTATCCCATTTCTTAAACCAATCCAGCCGTTTGGCTTCCGTGGCCCAGAATTCTTCACGGTTTTCTATTGATTTCTTGTAAAGCGTTTCATAATCTTTAACAATTGCTTTTTTAATTACCTCTTTTGACGGGTAGTAAATCTTGTTCAATTCAGGATCCTGGTTGCTCATGTTACCTTTAGATTTAAAAGTTGTTTTTTCGTTGTTTAAAGGTACTATTTTTTATTATGTCACAAATATAAATTGGTAAATATGTTCTGAAAATTTAACAAAAGCATATATTCTTCGCATCTATGAAAAATGCAATTAGAATTTAGTGGGAAAGAATGGAGACTTGGAATTAGGTACTTGGAATTTTCCCTCAGATCAATCTATCCGCAATCATCACGAACATGATTAACAGATAATATACATTGATCAGGACAAAGGATTTGCCGACATTGAATAATTTTTTGCGGTTCAAGAGCGGAATAAATATTATAACCAGTGAAGCTGACAGTATTAAAATCAAGGAGATGCTCCAGATTTTATCCTGTATTCCAAATAAAGGCAAAGCCAGTGCAGAAATGCCTGTGGCAGCAATCCAGACGAAAGTCATTCGCTTGATTTGCTCATCGGTAAAGAGTTTTGTAAGGGATGGGAGTTTGGCACTTTCGTACTGTTTCCCAAGTTTTAATAACAACAACCAGAAATGCGGTATCTGACCCATAAAAAAGAAAAAACCAATTGCCAGTGCTCTAGGATCAGTTAAACTTCCACCCCCGGCAACCCATCCAGCCAAAGGAGGTAATGCTCCAACCATCGACCCGGGAACAGCGGCAAAAGCGGTCACTTTTTTCAACGGTGTATAAATCAAGTTGTACCAGACAAAAGTTGAGATTCCAACTAGCAGCGTTAATATTCCGGGACCAAAATACAGAACGAGGCACCCCGAAATAAAATAGGCAGATGATATAATAATGGCTCCCATCTTGCTGATCCGTCCTGAAGGAAGTGGTCTTCCTGCAGTCCGTTTCATAATACGGTCGGTTTCGGTTTCCTGCACCTGGTTAAATGCCGAAGCTCCGCATGCTAGCAGGAAAA
>CAIWMA010000493.1 GCA_903913645.1 uncultured Bacteroidales bacterium
ACCAACCGTAAAAAGAGTAGGGGCATCTTCAGTTTCTTTTTTGTCTTCAGTAACGATAACTTCAAACTTGTTGAATTCGAGAAGGTTTTTCAGAAATTCAACTCTTGCGGAAGTAGCTCCTTTTTCAACGATAGTACAGCGTTGTCCGTTGAGTTCTTCGACTGTATGCTTTGCTTTGAGTGGCATAAGATCAGGTTTGATATTTTTTATTCTAAAATTCTCAATTAATTTACGATTAACGTTTTTCGTCGATACACCAGCATCTAACATTTAACATCCGAAATCCGACATTAATTCACGATAGCAAAAGTGAGTTTATCAATAAATTCGTAAACCTGGCTCCAAAACCCGATAACAAAGATGCCGAGTGCACAGGCAAATAATCCTATACTTGTCCATACATCGCTTTTGAAAAAGGCAATAGGAGCATCATTTTTATTGATAAACATGGCTTTAACAACCAGCAAATAGTAATACAATGAGATGGTTGCATTAAGAACAGCAATGAAAACCAGCCAGTAATATCCGCCGGAGGCTGCTGAAGTGAAAAGGAAGAATTTACCAAAGAAACCTGCAACAGGAGGAATACCCGCGAGTGAAAATACGCTGAGCATCATAAGCAGTGATAACTTAGGATTAGTTGCGTAGAGTCCGTCGTAATCATCCATGCTTTCTTTACCTGTTTTAGCCGAAATAGCTGAAATAACGCCGAAAGCACCAAGGTTGGAGAATATATAAACCAGCACAAAGTAAACCGTTGCTGTCATACCAATCTTATTTCCGCCAATAATACCAAGCATAATAAAACCTGCCTGTGCGATACTGGAGAAAGCAAGGAACCGTTTCATGTTTTTCTGCCTGAGGGCGAAAAGGTTACCAATTGTCATGGTCATTACAGCAATCAGGTAAACAATATCTTTCCACAGGTAAGCTATGGAATGGAATACGGTATACATTACCATTATAAGTATAAATGCAGATGCACCTTTTGAAATAACTGAGAAATAAGATGTCACATTAACAGGCGAACCTTCGTAAACGTCGGCGGTCCAGAGGTGGAAAGGAACCAGCGAAATCTTGAATGCCATACCGGTAAAGAAAAAGATAAATGCCAGTACCTGCATCGGGGCATTGGAATATAGTGCTCCGACTGTATCGAAATAGATTGATCCGGTTGAACCATAAATGAGTGAGAGTCCGAAAAGAAGTATCCCTGACGAAAGCGCAGAAGATAAAATAAGTTTGATACCTGCTTCGGCTGAACGTGTCTGGTGATGTGTATAAGCCGCCAGCGCTGCCATTGGAATGGTTGCAAGTTCGAGTCCGAGGTACAACATCAGGAAGTCACCCGAAGAAATCATAAAATTCATGCCCACAAGTGTCGAAAGCAAAAGAATAAAGAATTCGCTGATTTTCTCACCGTTTTCTTCTTTCTTAAGCCAGGTTGTGCTTTGAAATAATATGATCAGGACACCCACATTCAGAATGTTCTTCATCAGGATGGTTAATCCATCGGTATGATACATTCCTCCGAAAAGTACTCCGGTTTGTGCAGGAAGGAAACCAACCACAGTATGGATGAAAAACAATCCGATTGCAATTGGGATGATCCGGTGTTTCTGACTCTTTTTCAGGTTCAGATCGATAATGAGAACTAGTAATACCAAGCAAGTCAGTATTAATTCGTGCCGCATTGTCATGAAATCGTATATGCTCATAGTGAGTATCTAAAGTGTGATTAATTCAATGGATTAAAAAAGACCTGCAACAGTTGCAACTCCGTTTATTTTTTCAACGATTGGTGCCAGGCTGAAGTTGATCATATTCGACAACCAGAGCGGAGCCATACCAATTGCTGCAATGGCAATCAGAAGTGTTAATGTTGAAAGTCTTTCGAACCACAATGCGTCTTTCAGGTGAAGGAAGTGATCGTTCTTGATAGGTCCGAAAAGTAAGGTTCCGACAACACGCAAAATATAAACCGCCGTGATTACAATGGATGAACAGGCAACAATGGTCAGCACCCTGTGGAAAGTATCTGTGTGCTGGAAAGAACCAACGAAAATGGTCATTTCAGCAACAAAACCACTTAAACCAGGAAGGCCTAAAGAAGCTAAACCCGCGATTACATAAACAACACCAAGGAAGGGAAGAACTTTCATCAAACCGCCCATTTCATTGATTAAACGGGTATGTGTGCGGCCGTAGATCATGCCGATCAGGGCGAAGAAAAGGGCCGTCATTAAACCGTGTGAGATCATCTGGATAACTGCACCGTTCATCGCTGTCTGGTTCATCATTAAGATCGCGAAAAGAACAAGTCCGCAATGGCTAACTGAAGAGTATGCGTTGATGTATTTTAAGTCTTTCTGAACTACAGCTCCGAATGCGCCGTAAACAACGCTGATACCGGTTAAAATAAGGAATATCCAGGCTTGTTCGTGGGCAGCTTCAGGCATAAGGTAAATAGCAACGCGAAAAACACCGTAACCTCCAAGTTTCATCAGTACACCTGCATGAAGCATCGAAACTGCAGTAGGAGCAGAGGCATGACCGTCGGGTGACCATGTGTGGAAAGGAAATAAAGCGCCAAGAACACCGAAACCAATAAAAGCAAACGGGAAAAGGAAGCGCTGCATTTCGATAGGGATATGATTCTTAGCAATTTCCAACAGGTTAAAAGTAAGCTGACTGCCTGCAGGTGCCGAATAGAAATAGATTCCTAAAATAGCTACAAACAACAAAGCTGAGCCGGCCATAAGCATAAGGGTAAGCTTCATTGCTGAATATTCTTTCGGACCTGATCCCCAGAGACCAATCAACAGGTACATCGGGATAACCGCAAGTTCATAAAACAGGAACATGGTAAAAATATCCAGGGAGATAAAGAAACCAAATACCCCTGAGGCCAGCAGAATCAATGAAATAAAGAATTCCCTGTATAGAAAATCAACCATCCAGGAAGCAAAGATCCCGGCAAAAACTACAATGGAAGTAAGTCCGATCATAGCAACTGATATTCCATCCACACCAATCGTATAATGGATATTTAATGTCGGGAACCATACTGCATCATAGTAAAACAACATGGCGGCAGTGTTTCCGGCATGGCGTTCGACCAGGTACAGGTAAATAAGGATTCCTGCCATGATAAGTTGAATTCCCATGCCTACGGCGCTCACGAGTCGGGTCTGCTTCATATTGCTGGTAAACAATATGGCAATGATCGTGAGTAAAGGAATCAGAATAAATAAGCTGAGTATGTTCATGTTAAGTAGCTTGCAGTTTTAA
>CAIWMA010000494.1 GCA_903913645.1 uncultured Bacteroidales bacterium
AAATCAGTATGCCGAAAAGATAAGAGGAACTCGTTTTATGCCCTATCCAAATTATTCGGGAAAGCCTTACCTTTATGATAAGTTCATATTTGGCGAGATAGAACTCAATGATGGCACAAAAATCAGCAACATTGGATTGAGCTATAGTTCCTATCGGGACGAATTGATATATTATAACACTGAAATTTCGGCCCAGATTGTCATAGATAAATTGAGTCTGAAAGGGTTTACACTGAAAGAAACTAATGGAAAGCAAAGAATATTCCGACGCATGCAAAGCAATAGTTTCTCACATGAAGAGCGATATTACGAAATTCTTTGTGAAGGTAAAATTTCACTTCTAACTTATAGAAAAGTTAACCTGGAACCGTGTGATACTTATTACAGTAAATCGGGATTAGCCTATCAGCCTGCATATATCTATTATTTGTATTCTCAGGAGAAAGGATTTTCTGCTTTAAATCCAGGCAGGAATGCCCTCCTTTCAAAGTTTAACAAGGCAAATCAAAAAATTGTAAAAAAACTACTCCGAAAAAACGGAGTCTTCATAACTGATGAACCCAGTTTTATAAAAGCATGGACGCTCATTGCTGAAAAAGAGATCGAAACAAATTTCTAATTCAAGTTAACGGACCAGGAATAAGGTCACGAAAAGACACTTTAAATCATAAGTTATCCTTTTGAAAAATAGCCCATTGGGGCTATTTTTTTTTTGTAGTTTATGGATAATTTTATACTTAAATTAATTCATGTGAGTTTGATTCGTTCATAATAGAGCCTACATATATTTTTGCCTAAAAACCATCATCAATTTTAACAACTCTCTTCATGAAAAAATTTCTATTTGTCAGCTTTTGCTTCCTGGCAATTCTGGGATGCAAACCGATTATTGTTAAAGTGGTTCCTACGATTATCTCGGTGACCACTACTCCGCCGGTTGTGACTTCTACAACAATAACAATTAGTGGTAATATTACCGATGATGGGGGGGATGCTATTTTAGACCGAGGAGTTGTTTACGGTCTGAATCCAAACCCAACCATTACAGACGGGAAAGTCTCAAGTGGGACAGGTATTGGAACCTTTAATTCCACAATTAACGGTTTAACCCCAGGAAAAACATATTATGTCCGCACCTATGCCACCAATGGTCAGGGCACGGCCTATGGCGATCAGGTTACAGTCACTACAACTGCGATTTTGGCTGTTGTTACAACTACAGCCGCAACCGCTATTACTTCGACCGGTGCAACGAGCGGAGGAAATGTACCCAACGATGGCGGATCACCGGTAACGGCCCGTGGAATTTGCTGGGGTACTGCCCAGACTCCGACTATTGCCCTCGCTACCAAGACAACGGATGGGACTGGAACTGGAACATTTGTCAGTGCAATTACCGGTCTCACTCCTGGAACTACTTACTATGCAAGAGCTTATGCTACAAATACGATCGGTACTTCATACGGTGACCAGATAACAATAGCTGCAACGGCAATTTTAGCAACCATTACGACAACGGCTGCTAATTCTGTAACTGCGGCAACTGCAAGCAGCGGAGGAACTATCGCGAGCGATGGAGGTTCGGCGATTACTGCCCGGGGTATTTGTTGGAGTACTGCTCAAAACCCAACTATCGCGCTCGCAACGAAAACTTCAGATGGCACCGGCACAGGAACCTTTACAAGTTCAATTGCCGGGTTAATTCCAAACACAACATATTATGTCAAAGCTTATGCAACCAACAGTG
>CAIWMA010000495.1 GCA_903913645.1 uncultured Bacteroidales bacterium
AAATTTCATACTTCCGCCTTCCGAACGCCCAATCCAGTTCCTCTGAATTTCTTTGATTGATTCTGTCCAGTCAATGGTATTTAGTCCGGCAAGTAAACGATCCGCGTAAGCGGTAATACGTAACAGCCACTGCTTCATTTTCTTGCGTTCAACAGGATGTCCGCCGCGAACACTGTGTCCTTCACTGACTTCATCATTAGCAAGAACTGTCCCCAATGCCGGGCACCAGTTTACTGCCGTTTCCGCCAGGTATGCCAGGCGGTAATGCATCAGGATTTCCTGCTGCTGCTTTTCTGACATCTCATTCCATTCAGTTGGCGTGAAGACCGGGGTTTCGTTACTGGCAGCCTGAACTGCAGTATTTCCTTCAGCTTTAAAAACAGAAATTAATTCGTTTACAGCCTCAGCCTTGCTTGTTTTTTTATTGTACCATGAATTGAAAAGCTGGATAAAAGTCCATTGCGTCCATTTGTAATAACCGGGATCGCAGGTGCGAACCTCGCGATCCCAATCGAATGAAAAACCAATTTTATCCAGTTGCTCACGATAACGTGCAAGGTTAATTTCGGTAGTTACGGCAGGATGCGTGCCGGTTTGAATGGCATACTGCTCAGCCGGAAGACCGTAGGCATCATAACCCATAGGGTGAAGCACGTTAAAGCCTTTCAGCCTTTTATAACGGGAAAAAATATCGGAAGCAATATAACCAAGCGGATGACCTACATGCAATCCTGCTCCCGAAGGATAAGGAAACATATCGAGCACATAATATTTAGGCTTCCCTTCAACTATTTCAGTTTTAAAAACCTTTTCTGCAGCCCATTGTTTCTGCCATTTTTTCTCTACTTCACCAAAATTGTATTCCATGTACGTTGTAAATTGTTTCAGATTAAACACTTAGGCCTTTTACCAAGAAAGGCTGAGCAGTATGCAAAGGTAGTATTTTTAGAGGATTTGAGCATATTGGTTTACCAGGAGGGTAAAGTATCAAGAACGAGCATGAAATTTGGTTCTGTTTCGTACAGATGAGTTTAATATTTATAAGATTCAAAGTTATATATGCCTTTCAACTGGGCACTACAAAGATGCTAAAAATGTCCGAAAATGCTACTTGATGGATGTGTTGCCATACTTATTATTAAGTGTTTGCTATGATTTTGATAGAAATTATTTTTTGAAATGTCTGATAGGATTTCAGCGTTTTTTTAAAAAAAAAGAAGCTGTCGGTAAACAACAGCTTCTTTTCAATAATTTTGAACTTTTCAGATTTTATTCAAATAAAACTTTTTGATTCAACACGATTTTAGGAGTGGTTAATTTAATAAAATACAATCCTTTACGTGCATCTGGGAAGGAGTAATTCAGTGTATTTTCTCCATTGTTTAGTATTACCTTGTTTTCGAAAACAATTTTGCCTGTTTCATCAATAAGTTGAAGAGTTCCCTTTTCTGCAAAATGGCTAAAACAGGATAAATTTACGTTTCCATTTTGAACTGGATTAGGGTAAACAACCAAGCTATTGTTGCCAGGCGTTTTACTCAAACTTAAGCCTGTTAATACGCCATTGCTGGCAGTAAATAGTTTGACAAAATTCTGATAATAAATGTTGGCAATAGTTGCATCGTGAATAACAAGTGTATTTTCATCGTTTTCATTGTCGGCACCTGCACTCCAGTTATGTGAACCTGTCCAAACCATAGGATCTGATAAAGGTGCTCCCTGATCAATAATCATGTATTTGTTATGCATTGTCCCGGAATTCCCGTAATAAACATAATTGGTTGCGCCTAATGAAGCAAGCAGAGTTGTATTTACTGTTGCTCCGTTCGATCCTGCAACATCGGTAAGCATATTTACAATATTGCCTGCTGACTTGCTGGTTGCAATCGCGGCAGCAATTTCATCGCGGGTAAGCAACATGGTTGCGATATTCAGATCGTGGTTGGTTGTATTGATATGTTGCACGAGTTGACCGTTAACACCGTCAGTCGGGCTAAAGTATGATTCCACTCTTTTGCCGTTAATCAGAAACTCATGGGGAGTATTGTTCTTTTTTGTTGCTCCAAACCGGGCATTCACTGCATTAGCAGTATTTCCGTTTGAGCCCCACATTTCTTCAAACTCAATTTTGTACGAACGTGCAAGACTCTGATCCTGAATAATAATAACATTATTTGCATCCAGGTTTATGTTTTGGCTTGTTAAATTGGTTGAACCTGTCCACACCAAGGGGTCATTTGCATCAGCTGACTCGGTATCGATAAGGAAAAACTTGTTATGCATGATACCAGTACGTGGAGGACTATCAGGCCCTTTCATAGTATACATGTTTGATCCTGTCAGTTCGTTCATACCCAGATTAAGAGAAGTTCCACATCCGATAACACGAACAATAACACCTCTGGCTGCTGCTGCATTTAGTGCAGTGCTTATATTGCTAATGCTTGAGTTGTTGAAATTATAGATGGCCAGATCAATAGTTTGCTTAGCGCGGTTGATATATTTTATTAATGTGTCGTCGATGGACTGATTCAGATAAATGGCATCTACTCCTGTGGAATACGAATTATCAACAGGCGTGTTAAAATACACTTTCATATTCCCGGTCGAGTTTGAAACCGTGGCAAAAGGCATAACTGCCGAAAACGCAGTGTCACTCCCGTTTACCGAAAAGGCCTGAGCCCAGGTAATTTGACCGGCAGATAAACCGGATAGTGCAATGCTATGGTTCGCTACACCTCCCGTACCACTCGTCAGGTTCGATTTCACACTTGCCGCTGATGATCCGTAAAACATTTCTGTTGTTCCGGCTATATTGGTTGTCCAACTGAAATCAAGTTCGGTTTTTGTAAAATTCGTATTGACAAGATTAGTTGTCAGGAAAATGGAACTGATCTGATGAATATCGGAAATAGTACGCGGAAGCAATTGGTATCCCCCTGAAGTTCCGGTAATATTTACAGTATGCTGCGAAACTACTGCTGTAATGTTTAAAAGTCCATTAGAAACAGGTTGCCCGATAATATCAGTCTGGGTCGCATTGATGTAAATTAAACCACTTTCACCGTTCGATGTAAACGCATATGTCTTTTTTGATGCAAATGTACCCGTGGCACTCGTGAAAACTGCATTCTTTATTTGTACCAACCTGCCTTCGTTAGTTTCACTAATTTGCAATGGAGTTAATATAATTGGGTCAGGTACCGGGTTCCCTGAAGATCTTACAACTACACTGGTGAGTGTATCGAGTTCGAGAAGGCCGTAGAAATTTTTAAGTGATCCGGTAATTGTAACAGAATCCCCTTGCTTAACTGTACTAACCAATGTGCCATAAGCTGCAATTCCGGCAGTATTATCCTGAAGGTAACGTATAGGCCCTAATTCGGCATTAGTGGTAACAATGCCTTTCACTGTAACTCTTCCCTTTCCCAAGTTCCTGGCTTCGAGAATAGTGTTTTGTGCATTTGTAATGGAAGCTATTCCCAGAAATACAAGTGCCAGAATAATTGATTTTTTCATCTAATTGATTATTTGAATTTATATGGGTGTTTTTTATAAACTGATTTATATGGTATTGTTTCTCCGACGCTTTGTTTTGAATTTCTCCCTGGTATAAAGCAGGAAATAGTTCATCAGAAAAAATGGGGGGTACAAACGTACAAGTATTTTTAATCATTTCTATGAATAAGGAGCAAAATTAGTTTCAAAAGGACTACTAATGGGATGAAATGTATATAAATGGCAATTATTCAGGCTAATATAAGTTGATAATCGTATTATTTCGTCTCGAAATATGCCGGATTAATGGTCAAAATGTTTACTTGTCATCTTATTCAGAAACCCTTATTCATAACAGTTCTTAAAAAAAGCAATCGGCCTTATTTTTTTTTCTAATTTCGTGGGGTAAAAAATGCCCTGTGTCTGATAGCCTGGTAATAATTCCTACATACAATGAGAAAGAAAACATCGAAAAGATGATTCGAAAGGTATTCTTATTGACTAAAAATTTCCACTTACTTGTTGTAGAAGATAATTCTCCCGATGGCACTGGTGCCATTATTAAAAGCCTGATGCCGGAATTTGAGGGAAAGCTTTTCATACTGGAACGCAAAGGTAAACTTGGTCTGGGAACAGCTTATATTGAAGGATTCAAGTGGGCCCTCACCAAAGGGTATGAGTATATTTTTGAAATGGATTGCGACTTTTCGCACAATCCTGAAGATCTTGTGCGCCTATACAATGCCTGCGCCCTAGTAGGCGCTGATATGGCTATTGGGTCGCGGTACATAAAAGGTGTTAACGTGGTTAACTGGCCTATGGGACGCGTACTGATGTCGTATGGCGCTTCGATGTATGTCCGTTTTATTTTGGGTATGCCTGTCGCCGATACCACAGCCGGATTTAAATGTTATAGAGCAAAAGTACTCCGTACAATAAACCTTGATGCTGTAAAGTTTATGGGTTATGCATTTCAGATTGAGATGAAGTACACAACCTGGAAACTTGGTTTTAAAATTACTGAAGTACCGATAATTTTTACCGACCGTACAGAAGGAACTTCTAAAATGAGTTCGAAAATATTCAAGGAAGCATTCCTGGGCGTATTGAGCCTGAGATTTAAGAATATTAAACCTTTAATTAATTGAATCCTCACACTTGTTTATTTCTCAGGCGAGGAAAGGAAGTCTCAAAGTATATATGATGTTCAAATTATAGTCGGACCAAAGATTCTAACTTGTATTACTTTTCAATATAAACCTTTTTCTGTAAACTTTTCTGCTTTTTGCCCGAACGTCTGCTTTGCTGCATATTGCAGATAACTTATTAACTGGCAGGTAAATTATTTTGTAAGTCCAATCAATCATAATAGTTTTTAACTACATTTGCAGGCTAAAAAATCTTTAACCTAAACATTATTGTTATGAAAAAACTTTTACTTTTAAAGAAATTGATTATCGTTGTACTTCTTGTCGGCCTGACTACAGCAGGATGGTCACAGGTTGCACTTTACGAAGGGTTCGATTATGCTATTCCAGCATACATTGGCGGAAATGGTGATGCTGGGACAGTTTCAAATAACTGGACTACTCATAGTAGCACAGCAGGGCAGACGACTACCATAGATATTGTGGCCGGTAGTCTGACTTATGATGGATTACAAGGTTCAGCCGGGAATAAAGTATATCTTTTCAGCAATAAAAATGCTGTAAGCAGAGATGTAAACAGAGCTTTTACTGCATCAACAGCTTCTATTATGTATTATTCTGCCTTAGTGGACATTATTGATAGCGCTCAGCTTAATGCATTTGATAATTATTTCCTGCATTTCGGTGCAACTGCTGGTGCATCCAATACTACATTCGGAGCCAGATTGGGCGCAAAAATTACAAATACAGGGAAGAACTTCCAGTTTATTCTTGCGAATACTTCATCCCCAAGCGGTACAACTTATACATTTACACCTAATGGCACTGATATGACTTTTGGAACAACATATCTTGTTGTTGTTAAATATGACAGAAGCACCACGCCAACTACGGCTACTTTGTGGATAAATCCTACATTAGGCGGAACAGAACCTGCAACCGGTGGTATTTCTAACACCAGTGGTGTAAATACATTCCCTTCTTTTGCCTCTATTTGCATCAGAAACAATGCTACCACTCCAAAAGCTTATATTGATGAAATCAGGGTTGGCGCAAGTTATGCTGATGTAACACCTATAAGTGGTGTAGGCATCACCAAGAGAGATCCTGCTCAGAAACAAACAACGATATATCCTAATCCTGCTAAATCATTCTTCAATGTGAAAGCTCCAGAAGGTGATTATCTTGTTACAATCAATAACACTGTTGGATCACTTGTAAAAAGTGTTGATCTGAACAGCACCGGTAAAGTAGAAATGTCGGATTTACGTCCGGGCATTTATTATGTTACAGTTCAGAATGTAAATACCAGCAAGAAAGAAGTACATAAACTTATTGTACGATAAGTATTATTCATTTCATTGAAAAGGAAGCCGGGGATTACCCCTGGCTTTTTTTATGTGATATAGGGCCGCTTCTCGAAAGTGTAATAGATTAGATGTAAATTGCCCGAACCGGGCAAGCCCGCACTAAATCGGAATTGCCTCTGCCCAAGTTGGACAAGCTTACCTGCATCTATGTTTGCCTGTGCCCAAATGGGGAAAGCCCGCCCGAAACTGGATTTACCTTGCCCAAGCTGGCAAACCCGCCCTGAACCAGATTATTCCCTTCCAAGCTGCGAATAGCTTACCTGAATTCAAATTCCTCCTTTCCGAAGTTCTGTGGGCCAGGGTTGTTTGCTTCTGGCCTGTGCACAACAGACTCTTACTTCGAAAACAAATATAGTCAGCCGATTGGCGAAGAATTTTTCCAAATACCTGAATTTAATCGCTCTTGTCGGAAACAAAAAAAGAGGCCGCCCTTTTGAGACAGCCTCTTGAAATGGTAAAGTTTAAAACCTAAAAAGTCTCCACAATACTTTCTACAGAATACTCAGCAGGGGAAGTTGGTGTTCCTGATTTTATACATTTCATCTTAATCGTGTATAAGCCTTGCTTGCTGGAGCTGTAATAGGAAACCAATGTCCAAACAACATATTGCTGAATTCCAGACACATCGGTTTTAAGTAAAGGAAAGTTTAACTGGGTGAAAAGAGGCATAGCCTGGGTAATCCTATTCTTGAAAAAGGCATATTTTTCATCGTTGGTTTTAAGTGCCTTTATCGAATCATCGCCAAATGTTGTACGATCGCCGGTCATTATAAATTCAGGATAGTATGCACTGAATCCATAATAATGCTCTTCATTGATGTAGGTGCCTTTCTGATAGAATTTCTCAGGTGTATTAAGTCTTATATAATCAATAAATGCCATTATATAAAGATTGTTAGGCGATCCTTTAACCAAAGCGATTTTGATAGTAGGATCATACAGCCAGGTCGGGGAGATGTTAATATACTGGTTAGAAGTTGCAGTCCAGTTGGTTCCGTTAAATGTCAATATCCTGTATTGCTTTTTTGTGGCTTTGTTGGAATCATAGTACAAATAACTAACCACTTTAATGTCGTTAGCTACAGCATAAGGACATTTTAATTTCAGGAAACCATCCAGATATCTGAGTACCGGCATTACAGATGACATGTTATCGTACTGGCCCGGTTGATTAGTGCCGGTTCCCATCAGGTTATAGTCATCCATAGTTAATGTGAATCTGCCTGCTGCTGGAATAGGTATTGTGTCACCTAAGTCAACTACATTATAAGTAGCAGTCATTGTTGAGCCTTTGTCGGCAAAAATATAATTCTTATTCAGCAGATAGGGAACATAATCTTTAGCCTGCAGCGTTGAGTTAAAGAATTTATTGGCTCCAACATAAAGTGCATTTAAATAAGCTGGATCAGCTTTAATACGTGCAATATTTGCTTTAATAATTACTGAATCAGCAGAACTGGCAGTTTTTAACTGGTTATTCAATAAAGTTACTGAATCATTAGCAACTTTATTGACTGCAGTGGCGATGGCAGTATAATCAGCATCCACAAGAGTGTATACGTATGCTGCCAGGTTTGTAGGTGCGGTCTTGGCGTCAAGTCCTTCGAATTGGTCATTATATTTTTTGCAACCGCTGAAGAGCACTGCAAAAAGCGCCAAACCTAATATCAATTTATAGAATGTAGTTTTCATGTTTTTCAGTTATTAGAATTTAACTTTTAATGTAGCAGAGAAGGTTCTTCCGAAACCATAAAATACCTGGGATGTTTCCCAATCGTTATTAACTCCTGTTGTTGCATCAGTAATGTATTCTGCATCAAACAGGTTAGAGATATTGCCAATTAATGTTGCGTCTAAAGTGCCAACTTTAAAACGATAGCTTGTGCTGAAATCTAAGATGGTAGCATCAGGTATCATCCAGGGCTGTTCAAAGTTGAGGTCGCCATAACCGGAGGAAGCAGGGTTAATGCTGAAATATGAGTAGTTACGGCCATAATAGTTTCCATCCAATCCAATGTTAAATCCTCTGAGAATCTCATACCTAAGTCCTAAAGCAACGGTAGTTTGAGCTGAGTTTCCAACATGGATGTCTTTAAGGTTCACATTCATTTTAACCTGGTCAGGAGATCCGGCAGCAACTTCATTGCCGTTTAAATCTGCAGGTTGTCCGTTGTCGGTATACAGGTATCCGGTTGCATTGCTGATCCAATTCCAATTGCCGATTGATACCATACCTTTAATTTCCAATTGTTTGGTTGGCCTTGAAGTTAAATCAAGTTCTATTCCCTGGTGAAGAGCATCAACACCTTCCATGTTAATTGATAATGTTTTAGCTGGGATAGCAGGATCTGGCTGGCTTATGGAACTGCGAACAATCGTTTTGTTCATCCATTTTGTATTATAAAGATTCAGATTAGCAGCCAGGTATTTTGAGCGGAAACCGTAGCCAACTTCTGCTGAAAACGCTTTTTCATTTATAGCATTAGGGTTAATGGCATTACTGGTTGTTGACTGAAGGAACGCTCCTCCTGAGAAATAAGGTGCGCGTGAAATAACTCCGATGTTTGCAAACAAATTATGTTTGTCGTTTAAATTATAGTTTGCACCTCCTTTGGCGCAATATCCAAGGGAATTGATAGTTGCTGATTTAGCGAATTGAGAATCATAATAGAACCTATCATAACGCCATTGCGATGTATTTGAACCTGACAAGGAAACAAAAGCACTCAAAGCGTCTTTATTGTATTCGGCCTGCATGAAAACTCCCTGGCTGAACACAAAACCATCATAATCGCGGTATACTACATCACCAACACCAAGTTTTTTTGTTTTCCAGCTTTGGTCACTAAGGAGAGGCCTTGTGGATGTAGCATCAATATAGAAACTTCCACCGTATAAATCAGTTAATATATTGGTATGGGTTCCTTTGTAATATCTAAGGTCAATTCCACCATAAAAATCAATTTTGCTTCTCAGTTTGGTTGTGAATGTTGAGAGTAAACCATACCATTTATGTTGGTTCATGCTTTTCGACATAACCATTTTTGAGCCGGTCTGGCTTGCCTTGTTGTAAGCATACACAGCGCCATAATCAAAAGTTCCGTCAGCAGTGCGGAAAGTACTATTCGGAACGCCAAGTGTCGATCCATACCAGTATCCGCGATCAGTGGATGTATAACCCTGACCGCTTGTGCCATAACCATCTCCGATTGAGGCATATATAACTGAAGAGAGAGTTGATTTAGGGCTTATTGTCCAGAAATGATTCAGCGATAACTGTGGTTTGTTATAAACATTCAGCGACGACACTTTACGTTGCCCGTTCATATCGAAACCATAAGAAGCATTATATAAATATTTATTTTGTTGTTTTTGCCATTCAGAGATCAACAGTTTGTCCCCGTTATTTCGCTGGTTGTGCCATTGTGGTGCGCCAAAAGCGGTAAATGAAATGGAATGTGAAGCGTTTATCTTTTTCGAAACATTCACAAAATAAGAATAGGATTCAAATTCGGTTCCTTGTATGTATCCTTTTCCTGATGTTTTAGCGCCTAAAAGAGTTATGGCCCAGTTCTTATCGGTTAATCCGGTCGAAACAGAAAAACCTATCTTACTGTATCCATCATCACCAATCCCATAAGAAATAGCTCCGCCTCTTTTCGCATCGGTAGTATTGGTAAGAATATTAATAGATCCACCTAGCGAAGGTGCCGATACTTTTGATGCTCCAAGTCCGCGTTGGACCTGCATTGAGCGGGTAACATCCGAAAGACCAGCCCAATTCGACCAGTACACGCCGCCCCATTCCATATCGTTTACAGGAACACCATTAATCATAACAGCTGTATTGGCTGATTCAAATCCGCGTAAATTGATACGTGAGTCGCCATAACCGCCGCCTTGTTTTGTAGCATATACACCCGGCGTTGATTTTAATACTTCAGGAAATTCCTGTGTTCCCAGTCTTTCTTCAATTAATTTTGGCTCAAGTGTCGACATGGCAACAGGAGTCTTGCGGCTTACAGCTACGGATGCAAGAATAATTACCTCATTCAGTCCAACCTGGTTAATCGATAATCCGACCGTACCCATTTCTATTGTTTCTCCTTTTTTTACATCAACATCAACTTCAACAGGAATGTATCCGACATATTGAACAACAATAGTTTTTTTGCCAACAGGAGACTCAAATTTAAAAGCTCCTTTTGCATCAGATGTAGCTCCAGTGGTTGTTCCTTTAATATAAACAGATGCTCCAATTAATGTTTCATTGGTTAACGCATCCGATACAATACCTTTTACGTAACCTTGTGCAAATAGACCAATGCTCAGGAACATCAGTAACATTGTGAAGGCTATTCTTTTTAGCTTTTTTTTCATGATAGTTAAATTTTCATAAATTGGTTAGTTAACAAGTTCTGGTTTTTTATTTGGGGTGTAAAAATAGATTTAATATTGAATCAAATTATTAAGAAACTGTCTAAATTTGCTTCATATTACCATCTTATACCTTCATGTCAGGCAAGGGTTCCGTTTATACTTAGCCAGGAGATGCTGATAACAATAGTTTGTTTTTGCAATTCAAGTTTAAAAGAGTTTGAATACTTCAGCCACTTGAAATTCCAAATTTCGGATAAATGGAATATAAATATTAGCCTGAAGTAAATTACTTTTACAACAGTTTTACTTTCTATACGAATCTAATGGAAATCAATGATATTTTAATCCGAAATGCCACTATTGTTAACGAAGGCAGGGCATTTCCCGGCTATGTTCTGATCAGTGGTCAGTTAATTAAAGCAGTTGGGGAAGGAGAAATGCCAGCCTGGCTGGTTGACAGGGAGTCGGCTGGTAATTGTAAGGTTGTTGATGCCACCGGCTTACTGTTGCTTCCGGGTGTTATTGATTGCCATGTGCATTTTCGCGAGCCGGGCGTTACCCATAAAGGGGATTTGTCAACAGAAAGCCGCGCAGCCGTCGCAGGTGGTGTAACTTCGTTTTTCGAAATGCCTAATACTCAGCCGCAAACTGTTACACTCGAATTACTGGAACAAAAGATGACACTGGCAGAAGAGAAGTCACTTGCAAATTTTTCATTCTTTCTTGGTGCAAGCAATGATAATATAAACGAAATTGTTAATGCAGATCCGCATACTATTTGTGGCGTTAAGGTTTTCTTCGGTGCATCAACCGGGAATATGCTGGTAGATAAAATGAGTACGCTAGAGGAAATTTTTAAACGCTCTCCAATCCCGGTAGCTGCTCATTGTGAGGATGAAGCGATTATTCGAGCTAATACCGATGCGATGCGCTTAAAATATGGAGAGAATCTTCCAGTTGAGATGCATCCTCACATTCGTAGTTCCGAAGCTTGTTACACTTCTAGTGAGCTGGCAGTTACCTTGGCCCGCAAATACAATACCCGCCTTCATATAACACATATGTCGACTGCGGCCGAACTTGGGTTGCTTGATAATACAGTGCCTCTTTCGCAAAAAAGAATCACAGCTGAAGTATGCACTCACTATTTGTGGTTTTGTGACGAAGATTATGCCCGGCTTGGTACTAAACTGAAAGTGAATCCTGCAATAAAATCAGCTTCCGACAGAACTGCCCTTATGCAAGGATTGCTGGATAACAAAGCAGATATTATCGCTACCGATCATGCTCCACACCTCGCTGAAGAAAAGGCAAATACATATTTTAAGGCGCCTTCAGGCACTCCTCTTGTACAACATTCCTTGCCGGCAATGTTACAAATGGTAAAGCAGGGAAAGATAGACCTTGTTACAATGGTCGAAAAAATGAGCCATGCGCCTGCAGTCTGTTATAAAATTGAAAATCGTGGTTTCATCCGTCCCGGTTACTTTGCCGACCTGGTACTTGTAAATCCTGATCATAAGTGTACAGTTGACAAGGGAAATATCTTATACAAATGCGGCTGGTCGGTTTTCGAAGGTACCACTTTTGACGCACGGGTCGAAAAAACCTTTGTTAACGGGCATCTGGCTTTCGACAAGGGAAAAATAAACGATCAAGTAAAAGGACTGAGATTAACATTTGACAGAAATTAAGAGAATGAACAGAATATTGCTTGTTGCATTACTAATTGCTATTACATCTGGCTGCTCCCGTAAAGAAGTTGTTGAGGCAACTTACGCCAACGGGAATCCTAAGGTTGTAAAATACTATCATAAAAAAGGTGGTGATCTTTTGCTCGACCATGAAGTGGTATATTACGAAAACAAACAGAAAAAAATAGAAGGTGGTTTTCTGGAAGAACTGCGTGATGGCCAATGGAAGGCCTGGTATGAAAACGGAACGATTTGGAGTGAGGGTATATATAAAGGTGGGAAACGCAACGGAATTGGGATTTCATATCACGCAAACGGGGAAAAGTATATTGAAGGAATGTACCGCGATGACATTCGTGTTGGTACCTGGCATTTTTATGATACCACCGGAACATTAACTAAAGAAGTTGATTTTGATCAGGTCCCCGGGTTTCCGAATGAAGATTCCATACAATAAAAAAGGCCTGGAGTACAGTCTGCTGACTCCAGGCATTCTATTTCAGATGATTTATAAACTAAAGCTCAAACTTTACATATACAGGAAGGTGATCGCTATATCCGCCAAAATATTTGTCGGTGCTCATGGTGCGGTTAGGGCGTGATTCACCGGTTTTGGTTTTAAAAAGAAGGTATTCAGCTTTGAAAATCCCCGCATCGCTGACCGATGTTCTTAATCCTTTTTTATTCGAAAGCATATTGCCAGAAACTATTATCTGATCGAAAAGATCCCAGTCTTTGTAGAACAAACTTCCTTCTCCTTTTTTAAATTCCGGGAATAACAGTCCATATAGGTTGTTATTACTAATTACCTGGTCAGGACTCAGCGCTTTTACTCCTTCGGTAATGCTTTTATCGGATGGTTCGTCGTTGAAATCGCCGAGAATAAGGATGTTAGGACTTTTCTCCAGTTTTTGAATTGCATCGATTTTTGCCCTTAATACATTGGCAGCAGCCATGCGTTTTGCAGCTGAAATTTCAGAACCTTCGCGGCGCGATGGCCAGTGGTTGATGAAAACGTGAAGTATTTGGCCTGAATTAAGTTTTCCTTTAACATACAGGATGTCACGTGTAAGATCATTTTCGGGTAATGTAACATGCAGTGGTTCTGATGTAACTACTTTAAATGTTGCCGGATTATAAAGCATAGCTACATCAATACCCCGTTCGTCAGGGCTATCATAATGTACAATGCCGTATTTGGTTTTAGCGATTGCAGCAGAGGCCGTCAGCATTTCAAGAACCTGTTGGTTTTCGATTTCTGCAAAACCTACCAGGTCAGGCATACAAGGACTGGCGATTTCTGAAATAACCTGCGCTGTGTGTTTGATTTTGGTTTCCAGTCGATCTTTGGTCCATGGCACCTTTCCTGCAGGGGTAAATTCGTCGTCATTTATTTTGGGATCATTAATGGTATCATACAGATTTTCCACATTATAAAACATGGCTACAAAGGGCTGTTTTGCAGGTTTTGTGTTTTTCTTTGCATCCTGGGCAAAGACGGTAAGCATTGGAAGAAATGCAAGGGCAAAAAGTAGGTTTCTGATTTTCATGATTGATTAAGTGTATTTATATAATGGTAGCGCGCAAATGTACAGTTTTATTCTTTTTAGGGGAAAACCGAAAGTTTTAAATCTGTCTAATGAACTGGATATAGAATTAAATAAAAAAACCGGCTTCGTTCGAAACCGGTTTTCCCTATTAAGTATGATATTAGTACTTAGTCAGCAGCAATAACAAGGTATTTGCTTCTGCTCCAGAAATCGGCATAGTTCAAAATAACCAGTTTTTCAACTACTTTTTTGTCATTAGCAACCAACTTATACGATCCGGTTGGATGGTTTGACAGAAGAACAGCTTTTTTCTTGTTGATTGGAAGTTCGGTAAGAGTAGTGATATCAGTTTTTGTGAAATGGGTTTTGTCAAAATCAGCGGTGATGGTCTTGGAACGGCCAATACCAATGAAACCACCAGTTTTATCTATAACCTTTTTTTCTTTCAGTTCTTTGGTTGTACCTACAACATAATAAGCAGTGTTGAGAGCAGCAGTTTTTTCATCAATGGCTTGTTGTTTGGCTTTGTTTTCAGCACTCAGGTTATCAACGTTAGCATTCAGGTTTGTTACCTGGTTTCCTAAGTCGGCAACCTTAATGTTAAGTTTGCCGAGTTGATCTTTTAAATCTGAAATTTGTGCATCTTTCTCAGCGATTGATTTTTCCATGTTAGCAATCATTGTTTCAAGTTCGGCAACTTTAGCATTTGAGCCTTTAAGTTGTTTTTTCAGTGAAGCAACCTGCGCGCGGTTCTTTTCCAGCAACTTGTATATTGCATTGATGTCGCCGGTAATCTGCTCACGTGCACTTGATTGTACCTCTGTACCACCTTTAGTGTTCTGGCTGATAATATTCTCTTTCATTTTGATGGAGTCGAGGTTCGATTGAATCTCGTTAAATGCCCTTACGAACTCCATAACTGTAGTGTCCTTCTGAAAACCAAGAGCAAGAAGACTGTCATTTTTAGCTTTTAGCCTTGCATTTTCTTCTTTCTGTTTATTGCAACTCACGGTCATTAACATCGCCGGAATTAACATCAGTAACAATAATTTTTTCATATAGTTTTTTTTGGTTAATGGTTAAATAACGTGCAAAGGTACAATCAATTGTAATGAATTGATTTAAATTTATAAAAATTGGTTTATTTTATTTACAAAGTCAATAATAACAAGGGATTTAGCGTGCCAAAAAGTTAAATTCTATAATATTATAGTCTTAAATCATTAGGATTTTTCATTTATAAAGGGCCAATTGGAACAAATTCCATGACAAATATGACTACAGCTAATTTAATGTTTATTATTCTGAGGATGGCTTTTCCTGAATCATTTTTAAAATAATTCTTTAGTTTCCAGCTCCAGAACTAAAAGAACAGATAATTTCCATGTAAATTCCGGACTTAATTATCATTCCGCGATACGCTGTTTCTAAATTGTCACATCGCTCTTTTAAGTACCTTTGCAACCCGAGAAAAGAATATGACAAAATATCCCCAGATCATCCTGAAACCCGGTAAAGAAGGCCCGGTATTGCGTTTTCATCCATGGATTTTTTCAGGAGCAATTGAAAAAACCATCGGTAAGCCTGCAGAAGGAGATATTGTCGAATGTTTTTCGTCGGCAGGCGCATACCTGGCAACTGGTCATTGCATGCCAGGGTCTCTGGCAGTAAAACTGTTCACATTTAAAAGGCAGGAAATAGATAAGACTTTCTGGGATTCGAAAATTCGTGAAATATGGCAAGTTCGAAAATCTATTGGTCTCAGCGATAATTTAAATACCAATGCGTACCGCTTGGTTCACAACGAAGGCGACAGTATGCCTGGTCTGATTGTGGATGTATATGGAAACCTTGCTGTACTTCAGGCACACTCAAGTGGAATGCATGATATAAGGCACACATTGGCTGAAGCCATTGTTTCGGTTAGTGAAGGGAAGATTACAATAGTTTACGATAAAAGTGCCGAAGCCATACGTAAAATGACAGGTCGCGTTGTGAATGATGGTTTCCTGGTTGGCGATATTGGCGAATGCGAAGTACTCGAAAACGGGCATCATTTTCATGTAAATGCTGTTACCGGGCAAAAAACCGGGTTTTTTCTTGATCAGCGCGAAAACCGCGAACTACTTGCACATTATGCAGAGGATAAGACCGTGTTGAATATGTTTGGGTATACCGGAGGTTTTTCAGTTTATGCTGCTAAAGCCGGAGCAAAGGTTGTACATACCGTTGACAGTTCCGCTCCAGCCATTGCAATTGCTGAAAAGAATCTGAAGCTGAATGGTTTTGATGCGCCTGAATATGCCTGCATTGTTGCCGATGCCCGTAAGTATATTGAAACAATGGAATTTGGCCAATATGATTTGATAGTACTCGATCCGCCGGCTTATGCTAAGAATGTTGCATCGCGTAACCAGGCACTGAAAGGTTACCGGACCATAAATGCGATGGCACTGGCAAAGATAAAGAGTGGCGGCATTTTGTTTACTTTCTCATGTTCACAGGTAGTCGACAGGCAGATGTTCACATCAGCCGTAACTGCCGCAGCTGTTGATTCAGGCCGGCAAGTTCGGATTATCCAGCATCTTTCACAACCCCATGATCACCCGGTTAATATTTTTCACCAGGAAGGTGAATACCTGAAAGGGCTGGTACTTCTGGTTGATTAAGAAAAAAAATAAAAATGGCATAAACTCTCGGGTTTCTTTCTGGTCCAAATCCCATGTACAAAGATCCAAAGTCGGATCGGGGAAATAGTAATCAAGACCTAAATTATAAAAGACTTGGAATTTGGATTTTAGGATTTCCTAGGGAATTCGCAATTTACCTATTTACCCATTAACCAGTTTCTATTTTTATCTTGAGCGAAGCCGAAGGGAACTATTAACTCAGCACCACCCACCACCTACCACGATTCCTTACTATTCTTCAACTGGTCAATAACGCGCCGGAGTTTTTTAGTCGGGCGTCCGGCTCCGCGGTCACGATATTCGCTGTTGGTATCATTAATCATTTGTACACGATCATATTCAGCCTGTAGGGTAAGATCTTCCATGAAATCGGGCACAAGTTTGGC
>CAIWMA010000496.1 GCA_903913645.1 uncultured Bacteroidales bacterium
AAAGATAACCGGGAAATTCCCGACGTGCTCAATGCGGTATTTGAGTACCCGGAACAAGAACTTTCATTGATGTACAGCGCCTGCCTGTCAAGTAACCGGAACCGCGGCAGGGTATTTATGGGACATGATGCTTCCATGGAATTGGGTGGATCAATCAGTGTTACCGCCGATATGGATTCAACACGTTATAAGCAGAAAATTAAAGAAGGAGTTATAAATACTACTGAGCCTATGATATCCATTAACCCTAACACCGGAAATGTTGATGCAGTCTCCGGCGCAACAGCAAAATATTATGCTTCACGAGGGCTAACCACAACAAATATTAATGGAAAGCTGGTTGATGTCACACATTTGCATATCAGAGAATGGATTAATTGCATCAGGAACGGAGGAACTCCAAGTGCAAATATTGAACGTGCTTTTGAGGAAGGGATTACCTGTCTTATGGCTCATAAAT
Source organism: uncultured Bacteroidales bacterium (assembly GCA_903913645.1). Lineage (GTDB taxonomy): Bacteria > Bacteroidota > Bacteroidia > Bacteroidales > UBA4417 > UBA4417. The sequence continues at coordinate 461 of CAIWMA010000496.1, forward strand.
CGTATATCGAAAAGAGACGGGTTGAATGGGATCCTATTCAAAGAAAAATAGTGTAGGCTATGAAATTCTATCGGCTGCTTTTCCCTCTATTCTTATTATTGATTTGTGCTTCAGGCTTTTATTCTGATACTAAATCTTCTTTTTCGTTTAAAGAAACCGAACAGGGTATTGAGCTTTTTGAAAATGGACAGGCTGTATTTTTTTATCAACGAAAACCCAAATCATCAGACGATAAATATATATGCAATAATTACCTGCATCCATTATACTCTATTGACGGCGATACCTTAACGGAAGAATTTCCGGCAGACCATCCATTTCACAGGGGCGTATTTTGGGCATGGCACCAGGTGTTTATTAACAATCAAAGCATTGGCGACAGCTGGATAATGCAAAATATTACCCAGGATGTAGTTGGTCTTAAAACCAATATTCAACCTGAAACAGCTCACCTCGAGTTAGATGTAAACTGGAAGTCTTCAACCTGGCAGAGTGGAAAAGTCTTTCTTAAAGAGCATACGAATATTATCGTTCATAGTCTGCAAGAAGATGCTGTTCGAACTATCGATTTTGAGATCAGCCTCACGGCTCTTGTTCCGGGAGTCAGCATTGGAGGGTCGGATAATGAGAAAGGATATGGCGGATTCAGCGCCCGGATTAAGTGTCCTGAAGATCTGGTTTTTACTTCAACTTATGGCCCTGTAATTCCCAAAGACAATCAGATTGAAGCAGGACCGTGGCTGGATTTTTCAGGCACCTTCGGACCTGTTAAAAAAATAAGCGGATTAACCCTGGTTTGTCATCCCACTACACCCAATTATCCTGCCCCATGGATACTAAGGCAGTCAGCAAGTATGCAGAATATAGTTTTTCCGGGAAGAGAAAGGATTGGCTTACTAACAGACAAACCAATTGTGTTGCGATATCGCATTATTATTCATAAAGGTACGTCCGCGAATGTTGATATGGGCAGGATGCTGTCGCAATATGAAAAAGTATATCCGAATTAAATAACGATGCTTTTTTGCCAGAAAATCCAGAAAGCTTGTTTATATAAATTTGTTGAGTTCAAAGCGCAAAAACCGATAAGAGACATTTAGCTAAAAACCGGCCAAACGGTATTGAGTGCAAATGCTAAATGCGAAAGTAAAGCTTTTACATTCCAGGAAAATTCATGTCATTTATCTTTGCGTATGAACTTCTCAAAACCTTTTGTATAATATGTTTTCATACTGCCATCAGGCGCTGAGTAAATAAAATACACCTCAAGTTGGGGATTCTTTTTCAGGAACTCCTTTCCTTTGTCGACTCCCATTACCATAAACGCGGTTGCGTATGCGTCAGCTGTCATACAATCTTTAGCGAGCACTGATGCACTCAGAGTGGTGTGACTTACCGGGTATCCTGTTGACGGGTCGATTTCATGAGAATAGCGTTTGCCATTTTCTTCATAATATTTACGATAATTTCCCGATGTTGAAATAGCCATGTCCTGCAAGGATAGCACTGCCTGAATTGTTGCCTGGTCGTCCTCATGTTTGGTTGGCATTTCGATGGCTACGGTCCATTTCTCGCCGTCTGGTTTGGTCCGGCGGGCCAGAACTTCACCACCAATATCAATCAGGTAAGATTGTATTCCTTTTGAATCCAGGAAAGAAGCAACAACGTCAGTTGAATAACCTTGGGCAATTGCATTAAAATCAATCCGGATGCGCGGATCGGGTTTTACCAGTTTACCATTTTCAAGTTTTACTTTGTGATATCCAACCAGGGGCAAAAGGCTGTCAACAATATGCTGGTTCATCTTCAACCGTTTTGATAAGCCAAATCCCCAA
>CAIWMA010000497.1 GCA_903913645.1 uncultured Bacteroidales bacterium
ATTCTAAAATTCTAAAATCTGAGACTTTTCCTGACCAATAAAAACCCCAATCTATGGCACTTGATTTCTTGATTTCGAGCGAAGTTTTGGCTAACGGGCACACAGCACACTATGCCAAACTAAACGGCAGTGAGCAGCCTAAATTTTTAATTGCTACCCGTACCGCTTATGGTAGTAACTTCGGATTATATAATACAACAGCAACTCCCGGCCTGATATATATTCCCACCGATTATGTATCTGAATATGGTTTCTGGGCATATTTTATTAATCCCACCGCAATGGGAGAAAGCAAAGGCTCATTTTTGTGCCTGAATACGTACGATAGGGCTAAATTTACTTTCAGCTTTATGCAATATGGAGCACATGTTCCCAATGGCGATTTTGTTAAATTGTTCAGGAAACTTCTGGCATTACCCAATGCTTCTGACTATTTCCCGAAGCTTATACTTAAAGATTCAAGGATTTTTTATAAGGGTGCCAGTGAGGTTCTTAACCAGTTGGAGAATGATACTTCAACTCAGGCCTTAATGGATTACCTGAATCCAACGCTTTCAGAAATCGAAGATCAAGAGTTGATTTGTTCTGCCCGAATGGTACACTGGGCCAGCAATGATGCCGTTCACCGGCAAACGCAGGTGGAAACCGCTGTAGAGCATTTCAAAAGCAATATGGTGGGATATAACAAGCTCTATCATTTACACGGAGTTCCGGCAAAAGTGTGCCAGGTAGTCTGTGATATACGGCACCAGGGCCGCGGGAAGAATGATGAGATTATAGCTGCCCTGAATACCAACGGGAATTACGACCTCGCGTTTACAAACCTCTGTGCAATAGGTGCTGCAAATTACGGATCGAGGATTACAACTGTAAGAAATACAATTAATAGTTTGTTAGCTTCCGGTACATTTAATAAGAAATACGACAGTGTTACCAATTCGTTTGTTGATTTGTAACAATGTAGCAATCTTTATTAAAAAAGTGGTTATTCGTCACGTTTTACAAGGTCTGGTGCGAAAGCAGGCAGGCAGATGGCTACATATTCGGCTCCACCTTCAAACGGGCTGCTGTATTGCACCCATTCACCGCTTCCGGTCAGAACAGCCTCACCTTCGGTTACAAGGATTTCACCGGAGGTGGTAGCGATTTTCAGTGTTCCTTTCAACACCAGGGTATATTCGTTAAATTCAGGGCACTGGCCGGGCTCAACCCAGCCCTGAGGACTTGTCATACGTGCAATACTAACTTCTGAAGTATTGGAGTTTACGCGTCCGAAAAATTCTTCAATCTTTTTTCCACCGGTACCGGCAGCTTCAATTATGGATGGGGACTTAATGTGTTGTATCATAGTGATTTAGTTTTAATGCTGAATTATATTTGATTTAACTTGAATCTGATTTATTTGAAATGAAGTTTGATTAGTAAATGTTTTTGAAAATCAGTTTTATGACTGAGAAAACATAAAAAATCGAATCCCTAACCCCTAAATCATAACCCCTAACTCCTGACTTTTGTAGCCCGCAGCACTTCCCGCTTTCCAACCGGCCCAGGGAGTTTTTCGATTGAGAAACCGGCAGCTTTCAATGCACGTTTCACAATTCCTTTGCAACTGTAAGTAACCAGTATCCCATTGTTTTTCATGCATTTGTATAATTGCGTGAAGATTTGTTCCGTCCAGAGTTCAGGTTGTACATCCGGTCCAAACGCATCGAAATATACCAGGTGAAATTGTTCGTCACGCAAAGTGATTTCCTCCAGTTTGGCGTGTATCTTGCTGATTATGAAATAATCACTTAGAAAAGCAGGGTAAACCCAACCTGCTTCATGGATTTTTTTGTAATACCCGGTAGCTTCTGTTCCGCCTATAATTAAAGCAAAATTTAAACTCGCAAGTATTTCTTCATCTACTGGTTCCGGTTCAACAGCTACGTAATTAATTTTTCTGCGTTGTTTTTTAGATTCAAGTACTGTTAGCAGTGCGTTCAGCCCAGTTCCAAAACCTACTTCCAGAACATTAATTTCTTTGACGCATTCGGTAATATGATGCAATCCGTTCTGTATAAAAACCAGCTCTGATTCCTGTAATGCCCCGTGAGTTGAATGATAATGTTCATTCAAGCCCTGCACAAACAAGGTGTGAGATCCGTCGGCAGTGGTTTGTAGTATTATTTTTTGCAATTCAGAAGGATTTATTTGAAAGTAGATATTTGCAATTTCGAGCCATAAAATTACATGAATTGCTGTGATAGCAAATTAAAAACTTTGTAATTTTATAACACTAAACATCCACTATTAAAACATTAGCAATTACGTAATGATTTATCTGTATAAAACTAAATGTTATGCTAGAGAAAATTGATATTGAAAATGTACTGTTTCTTGATATTGAAACGGTTCCGGCTTTTCCTGAATACAGCCAGTTGGATGAGCGCATGCAGAAGCTCTGGAATAAAAAATCAGAACGGATTTTGTCGAACAGCAATTCGGCCAATGAGATGCTTTCGCCGGAACAATTGTATAGCCGGGCCGGTATTTATTCAGAATTCGGAAGGATTATCTGTATTTCGGTAGGCGCGTATAAAAAAGGTGAACTCAGGATAAAGTCATTTTCGGGACACGATGAGAAAGTCCTGCTCACCGAATTTGCTGATTTGCTGAATAAGCGCTACAACCGGCCCGAACAATTGCTTTGCGCGCACAACGGGAAGGAATTTGACTTCCCCTATATAGCCCGGCGAATGCTTATTCTGGGCTTGCCAATTCCTGCTATTCTTGACCTTTCGGGCAAAAAACCGTGGGAAGTCAATCACCTGGATACCATGGAACTATGGAAATTTGGTGATTATAAGAATTATACGTCACTAGATTTACTTGCTGCCATCTTCAATATTCCAACACCAAAAGACGATATCGATGGCAGCCAGGTGGCCGAAGTTTATTATAAAGAAAATGACCTTCCTCGTATTGTTCATTACTGCACAAAAGATGTGCTTACCGTGGCTCAGATATTCAGACGTTACCGTGGTGAAGAGCTGATTGAGGAAAGTTCTGTGGTTATTGTGTAGATAGGAGAGTGTAGACTGGGAGACTGAGAGATAGAGAGACTTAGGGACGGAGAGATAGTGTAATTCGTGATTTGCTATTTAGGCTTGAAACTTGAAACCTTTCAAATTCCAACCCCTAAATCCTAACCCCCAATCCTATTTAACATCTTTTAATGTTTCCAAATATATAATTTCCATACTTTTGCGAAAACAATTAAAATCCATATGAAAAAATACATTTTACTTACTGTTATTATGATGCTGGTAGCAGCAGTTTCCTCACAAGCATACGCCCAGAAAAAGGAAAAGAAGAAAAAAGACAAGAAAGGCGAGGTTGCAGAAGCACCCGTTGTGGTTAAGCCGTTATTTGCAAATAATAATGATACAATTAGTTATATTATTGGTGCCGATATAGCTCATAGTTTTGCTAAAAATGATCTTTCCCTTAACAAAGACCTTGTTTTCAAAGGATTCTCTGATGGACAGGACAAAAAAGATACCATTTTCTCACAAGAACAAATCGGTGCAATTATGATGGCCTGGCAGCAGGAAATGAGTGCGAAAAAAGCCGCAGTGACTGAAAAAGAAATGGCCAAGAATGTAAAAGCAGGCGAAGATTATCTTGCTGCTAACAAAGCAAAAGAAGGTGTTGTTGTTTTGCCAAGCGGCTTACAATACAAAATTTTAAAAGCTGGTGAAGGCGAATCACCTGCTGATAATGATGTGGTTAAAGTTCACTATACCGGTACTTTGATCGACGGAACTGTATTTGATTCATCACGCGAAAGAGGAGAACCTATTGAATTTCCTGTAAACGGTGTTATTGCAGGATGGACAGAAGCGCTGAAACTGATGAAACCAGGCGCTCAG
>CAIWMA010000498.1 GCA_903913645.1 uncultured Bacteroidales bacterium
AAAAAGAAAGAAACGATGGTATTTCAGATCGTAATTATTTACAATCAATTGTTCATGTGGTTGAATCAAATGCCGATAAGCAGATTTTTCACTTTCGGAAATTATCTCTGTATTTTTCAGAAAAGAATCTTGTTGCGCAAACAGAACATGAATCGGTAAAAAAAACAGAAACAGCATCAATATAGGATTGTAACGAATTTTCATACCCGGATCTTTTCAATTGCGTTCGTAAAGATAAAGTATTCTAAATAAAAATCTCTTAATGATAACGTTCCGGGTTCTTTAATTTATCGGTTTCAAAGCCTAAAATAAATTTCCAATAGTGAGATACAGGCCTTTAAGCCCATCTTGCTTATTCGTTGCAAAACCATAGTCAACCCTGAGGACAAAGTTTTCATTCAAAGCAACCCGAAATCCAGCTCCAAGACTTGTGTGCAACTTATCTTTTGTAAACGAAAAATTAAAATACTTATCCTGATCGCCTGAACTTATTTTCGACTTATCTATCTTCACCTGTTGAACCACTATCCCAAAATCGGAGAAGCCATTCAAAGCAAAATACAGGTTTTGTTTCCAGACATGGATTTCAAGAAATTTCCAGCGGAATTCGATGTTTCCGTAGGCAATCCCATCACCAACAATCCTGTCGCGCATGATTCCACGTAAAGAGTTAGCTCCCCCAAGACCATCAGAGTTTGTGACGGCCGAATACGAGCTTTGCAGATAAGGTTGCATAAAGAAAGGCACACTGCCTCCGATAGTACCCTGGTAACCAAGCCGGTAAACAAATGAAAGTTTATTTTTTACAATTGTAAAATATTGCCTGTGTATCAGAACCAGCTTGGCATACGAAAACTCGGGATTGAACAGGAATTTGGGTGCATACGTAATCAGCGCTTCGCTCCAAATTCCTTTCATAGCGTTAGCTTCGTTATCACGGGTGTCGTAAACAATTCCAACTTTCAGAAAATTGGCACTACCACCATCTTTTTCTTTGTCGGTGATTATACCCCATTCCACATACTTGTCAAAAAGAGTGGTGGTGTCTGTTAGCTTATCTGATTCATTTTTACCTTTATTGAAAGCAGCGAAGTCAACCCTGGCAGCTTTTATATTCAGGATGCCAAAACCAGCCAGCCAATAGAGATGTTCGCCTGGTAATTGTCCCTGAAGGTCAAACGTAAAGCGAAATAAATTGCGTAAATCGCGATAAAAAACCCGTGTAATGTAATCAGCTGAGCTTTCATCCGTAAAATCAGGCCTGTACTGGCTTTGATAGCCATTAAACCCATAAAAATCAAGGGCTTTTTCAGTGAGATAACTCAAATCGGCAGACAACCGTAAATGGTTAGGCAACAGGTTCTGGGCATCGTAAAACAGTTGGTTCGTACCGGATCCTTTGGTATAACGCGAAATTTCCGCTTTCAGCATTTGTTTGTATGATGGATACAATTTACCATCGTCATAGTCGTACAAACTTACCAGTCCACCGTATTGAAATCCCATATCGGCATCGTACGAAACAGTAGGAAGGGCTCCAAATGAAAAACCAGCGCGTGTTTTTTCATCGTTCTTTACTTTTTCATTTTGAGCCATCAGTGAAATATGCGCCAGCATTACCCCTGAAAGAATAAAGACCCATGGCAGACTTTTCTTCATAGGATTAGCCTTTTATGATGGCTTTTATACTATCAACAAGCTTACAATTTCTTTTGAAAAAATTCGAACAACTCAAATTTTAATTTATTAATTACTGTTCACTATGACTATATAAATATTTAACTCTCAAAATATCATTGTAAATGTAGCTCCTTTACCAGGTTTTGAGGTCACCTCAAGCCTGGCTTTATGCAGCATCATAATCTGCTGCGATAAACTCAGTCCAATGCCTGAATTATTGGGTTTTGTAGAATAAAATGGCAGGAAAATTCGTTCCAGGACATCCTCGTTTATGCCTTTGCCATTGTCTGTTACGGATATCTGAACCTGGCCCATTTCACTTTTTTCTGCAACAAACGACAGCGTGGGGGCGGGAATTTCTTCCATCGCCTCCATTGCATTCTGAATCAGATTTATGATCACAGCTTCAATAAGTTCCATATCTGCATCAACTTTTAAGTCAGGCGGGGTAACATGTTTCTCAAAATGAATTCCCTTTTCCTTGAACCTGGGTTGAAAAAGAGTAGTAATCCTGTTGAACAGTTCACTGATGCTGAATTGCCTGATCGCCGGTTTCGGAATCTGGGTAAGGCTTTTGGTGGATGTAACAAAATTAATAAGTGCTTTTGTCCTGGATTCGATTATTTTTAATCCATGATGAATATCCTCAACAGCCTCCTCCCCTATTTTTGCAGGTTTGAGAACAGCGCCCGACTCGTCCTCAAGCATCTGGCTGCTCATGCCGGCAAGGTTGGTTATAGGTATTGCTGAGTTTACTATTTCATGAGAAATAATATTAATCAGTTTATGCCAGGTGGTGGTTTCCTTCCTGACAAGTTCATCCTTCTGGCGTTCAATTTCGTTCTTCTGGTTTATCAATTCCAGGTTCTGCAAATCCAGTTCACGGTTCTTCCTGTACAACTGGTCCTCAAAACGAAAATTCTGCAGCCGGAGGTAAAAAATACAGGCATTGATGAAAAGGAAAAGTGTAACCTGGGAAATTTTATAAAAAGGATAAAAAGTATGTATTCTGTCGACAATTAAAAACTGGTTTGCTTCAAAGTGAATCATTAACTGGTCTATACTAAGCAGTAATACGAAATAATAGATCATTGAAATCCAGAACAATAACTTCTCATTCCTGGGATTTATAAGCAACTGGGGAACAACCGAGGTACAAACTAGTATGTATGGATAATACGTATAGCTTTCCTCTTCCACATAACCAATAAAGGTTGGTCCAAGCAGGAATACAATGGGAGGCATAAAAATAAGTAATAAACGGCTGAGGTATGTAAATCCAAAGCGCGCAATAACAAGGTTAAGGAAAGTGAACACAAGGAGAATTGCTACCCTGAGGGTTCCGTACGACATCGGATCGTTGGTTAGCAGCATTACAGGTACAACAGCTGCAAAAAGCAAAACCATCGAAACCAGCATGACAAAATTCAGCTTGTTACTAAGCATAATTGTACGCCGGGCCAACTCATTTTCATCCTGTTTTACGCCGAGATTAGAAACATAATTCCAGATCTTGTTCATTGGCAGAAAGTTTAAAATAGTACTTTGAGTATCCGAAAAAACATCAATGTTATTTCGGATTCGTTATTTCCAGAATTCCAATCCGAAATGCGAAATCTTCCTGTATAACGTAGTTCTGGCAACGCCTAAATCATTCGCGGCCTTAGAAAGGTTTCCGTTATTTTTGGTTAACGCATTGGCAATCGCTTTTCTTTCATAATCTTCCACACTGACTATGGGCTCATCGTTTACCTGAACCAATTGCTGCTTAATCTTCAGAATAAAATCCTCGGATTTTAGCGTACCGGTTTTATTTAGAATAACAGCCCTTTCGACAGCATGGGCCAACTCCCGTATATTCCCGGGCCAGTGATATCGCTCCAATTGATCGCAGGCATCATTCTTTATGATAATCCCTTGTTTCCCATACTGTTCCGCAAACTGATTTATGAAATGGTCAGCAAGCAGGCGGATATCCTCTTTACGTTCACGGAGAGGCGGCAATGTTATTTCGACTGTATTGATGCGGTAAAGCAGGTCCTGCCTGAATTCGAACGAGTCGGCCATCTGGTACAATGGTTTGTTGGTTGCTGAAATCAGCCTGATATTTATATTTAAAGCATGATTGGTGCCTATTTTAATGATCTCCCTGTTTTGCACTGCCGTAAGAATTTTTGCCTGCATTGGCATGTTCAGGTTTCCGATTTCATCCAGGAAAAGCGTTCCACCTGAAGCGACCTCAAATCGTCCGGTTCTGTCTTCTTTTGCATCTGTAAAAGCGCCACGTGTATGACCGAATAACTCCGCTTCAAACAAAGTCTCGGGAATAGATCCAAGATCAACATGTACAAATGCATTCTGCTTTCGTAACGACTGATAATGCAACGACCAGGCTACCAGTTCTTTCCCGGTTCCGTTTTCGCCCAATATCAATACATTGGCATCTGTTGGCGCAACTGTTTTTATGGTTTCAATAACCGCTTTCATACTTGACGACCTGCTGACAATTTCGGGGTAACGGCTTTTAGCAGGATTGCCTTGATCGGAATGATTATTCTTATTCCTGTTGTCGGCTCTTTTAACCCGGTCCTGATTAAAAACAGTCCTTACAGCAGCAATCAGCTGATCTTTATTCCATGGTTTAATTATGAAATCGACCGCACCTAGTTTCATAGCCTGAACCGCCAGGTCAATTTCACCGTAAGCTGTGGTTGTTATTATACGTGCTTCAGGATCAATTTCCAATATTTTTACAAGCCAATCAAGACCTTCTTTGCCGGAAGTAATACCCCGGGCAAAATTCATATCGAGAAGGATCACATCATATTTACTGTCACGAAGGCATTCTGGGATAAAGGCAGGACGCGACAAGGTATCGACTTTCCCGAAAAGACCTTTCAATACAAGCTTTGCTGTATATAGAACATCAGCATCATCATCAACAACCAGAATACTGCAAAACTTATCTGTTTTCATGCCAGGCAGATAAATTAGTATAAAATGCTAATACACAATTATAAGTAAAGATAAGAAGTGTAGCGATCTGAAACAATTAAATGTAGTGAAACGCTACAAATATTTTTTTACATCCAACCTGAAAAACAGGTTAAATACCTGTATATTAGTTAGTTACATCAATTGGCCTGATTGTTGAAATTCTATAAAGCAACCACAAACCAAACAATTAATACCCTAACTAACATGAATTCAAAAAGTTATTCGTTAAAAATTCCGGGAATATTGTTTATCGTTTTTATTATAGTAAGCAGGATAGACGTAACTGCACAGTCCGGGTTAACCTTTTATACCGATGCCGCACGGAATTGTGTTTCTGGTGGGCTATATGCCAGGTCTGCGCTGCTCGGACAGTATAATTTCGGGAAATACCAGCTAAAATCAGGACTTCAGAGTAACCTTATAAATGGCAATAATATTTTTTTGTCAGGGTTTCGTGTTGAGGGCGCAAGGGAATTTAAAATTAAGAATACCCTGCTTGAGTTAAGCGGATTCCGGCTTTGGACTGCTTACTCCGAAATTATGCAGGAAATAAATTATGCTTGTGTATTCACAATAATAGGTAAACATTTTGATA
>CAIWMA010000499.1 GCA_903913645.1 uncultured Bacteroidales bacterium
GGTGCAGGCAGTGGCTACTTGGCTTTATGCCCTTGCACATAATGTAGTTATAGGCTGAAAGGCAACGCAAGTAAAAATACCAAAATGCCTTGAGGCGTATAACTGACATTATGTGAAGTAGCTAGTGGTGGTGAAAGGGGCGCAATTTTTGGCGCGCCTTGGTGTAATTGCTTTTTTCTGCAATTACCGTGACAAAAAATGCGCCCCTGGAGCCAGCCACCACTGCCTGCGTGGGTTGGAGCGTATACTTAAGTTGTACCTAAATCAGATAAAACTTATGCATATCAGAATCAAAAAAATAGATTTAGACATTTGAGGTGCTTAGTGAATATTTAGAAAAAAGAATATCTTCTTGCTCTACATTATCTATGCCATATAATCGATTGAAATAGAATATCCTTCCATAACTAAATACCAGAGAAAGCGGATTATTTAGCTTAGGTTACAATTATTCCTTATTGAAAATAAAGTTTATCATATGACAAGGTGGAAGAAGGTATGAAAAATAATTTGGTGAGATTACTGATTACTCACAGTCCTCGGATTTCGTCGATCATTGTTCACCCACAGCCCATAAAAGTGATCAGCTTAAATGTTTCCTTACGGAAGGCCGGGAGGATTTTTTTCCCTCCAACCAGATACAGCCATCAGTTCGTGCGAATCGATTTGTCTGGTTCTTACGCCGGTCAGGGTTGGCCAACCCTGCCATCTTCAGGTTTATGATACGAAAACTGTAACATCCGCTCCATCAGCTTTTCAGCTAAGGCTACAGTGCGTTAGGGGCTGGCGACCCCTTGTTCCGCCACAAATTATTTTTCAACCTTTCAAAGATACTCTTGGTTCAACCCTTCGTTAAAAAAGGATAATTCATTTGCAGCCCATAGAAGTTTCGCTCTCCTGTTACCCTTAACTTCCTTTCAGATCGTGTTTGGTGTCCTGTCATTAGACGAACGGGCCTGATGCTGTTAAATTAACCATTAAATAATGCACAGAGGTTTTACATAAACAGGGTAAGTATAAGATTTAAAGGGTGTAAAGTTCATTAAGTGATATACTTATTGGCTTAATATTGACCGAAATAACTTGCCTTCTGCGGCCAAATATTCAGACAAAGTTATTATTTTTAATGGTTCGCTTCTTTAATCATCCTCAAATCAAGGCATTTAACGTCTAAGTCTTCCTCATCAATAGTTTCTATTTCAAAGAGTTCATCATTTAAAGAACTACGAAGAATGATAATTTCAATTCCAGCATCACCATCAATAAAGCTATCATCATCTGCAACTATTTCTTTATGAACTGGCTCCAGAGAACCTAAAATTCGTTGAATTTCAAAATCGTAATAGATATGAGGTGCCCCATCTTCACTCCAAATATGCATCCACTCATAGGAATCAATACTTAACGAACCTTCTCCCGATATAGTTTGCCCTATCTCATATGAAGCTATATCTCTAACACGAATAAAAAATTTGAAGATACCGGTATCGACTACCAATATATCTTTGTGGTATTGCGACTTATAAATAACTTCACCGGAAAAATGGTAATTTGAATACTTTTTATGAACTAAAGACTTTTGCTTCCTTTTTAGTTTGTTTATCTTTTTTGACTTTTTTATATCAATGCCAATAGAGAGCTCTACTTCATCACCTTTTTTCATAGGTGTGTATGAGCCATCGGCTATAGTCCAAGTTTCAAAATTTACACAAATATTCATATTGGGTGAAGGTTAGTAGTTTAATGGTTATTTGTGAGTTATTCAAAATGAGGTGTGAGAGGGTATTCTAAATTAAATCAGCACAACGAGTCTAAAGAGCTTAGACCTCTCTCCAGATTCATTTCCGGGGAAAGGGACCTGCTGAGTGTGATTTCAGGTTATACTAAATAATTTAGTTGCTATTACGTAGCCCAATAGCAACCCGCAGAAATTGCACTTCTATTACCATTAAGCTCTTTACTGAGCTTGTTTGGTAACTATATGTAGAACCAACAAGCCTGATATATGCTGCTAAATTAACGAGAATATTATTAGCCGGATTTGATATTTATCTAACGCTGCGATTTGAACATTAAAGTATTTAAAAGGCAGGATTCATATAGAAGAAATTACAAAGCCGGCTCATGGTGCCCTTTATAAATCCCATTCGGATGCCTTTGGCAATTACCAGAAGTAAGACTTGCAATATGTGATGATGCTTGTCCGCAATACTTACAGGTATATGATGATTTTATAGATCCTTCATATAGAACATGATATCCTTTATACGTGCCATTAGGATGATATTGGCAGTTGCCTGAAGTCAAACTGTTTACATTCCCGCTGCTGAACCCGCAGTACTTGCAATAATAATTCTGAGCCATAATTTTATTTTTAACATTATAAATCTTGTTCTGTTATAGCTTTCAAACTCTCTCGATATAAGCGTTTTCACCTATTCTTTTGTCTTGGGGTAAGGACCCTTTTTAAAACCACTAGACTGATATAAATCAGAAGCCAAAAGCTGACTTGATTTTTTGTAATTCATCGAGAGCAACTTTATCTCCAATGCCATTTACCCTGTCCATCTCTGCCTGCAATGAATTATTAAATTTGCCAGGCAGAATAGCATCGTCATAATTTACATCAAATACAGCAATGGCGGTATCATCTGAACTGAGCCTTACCTCAATTGCGTAAGGAATGACCAGGCTGGGCATATGGATGTAGTAGTGTTTTAATTCTAGTTCTGCATCCAGATTACCTACCCAATTTTCAAATCTGGTGATTTCATCCAGAATTGCCTGAAGTATGTTATTTATCGTCATGATAGAAATGGTTTAAGTTATTAAAAGCATTATTAAATAAAATGATAGCACGGCTGTAGTTCTTTTATTAATCAGAAACAGGCGGCACGGTGAACATTTGATTATTAAACTGAACCTGGCCCAGAACCGGGCTCATCCTGTTTTTTGTTATTTTGTCATAGAATATCCATTTCCCTTGTGGGTAATTGAATGATTCCGTTTTTCCGGCCCTTATGGCGGTATAGCCATCCGGAGCATTGGTTGGAGAATTACCTGTTTTGATGGTCACATCGTACGGGTTTGGATTGTAGATTTTGATGGTACAGGTTGACATACGACTGGGATTTAAAAGATTTATTTTATTGTGAGTTCATTTCAAGTAATCCAACTCAAAACAGCCAATAGAAGTTTCGCTCTTCTGTTTCCTTTAACTTCCCTGCGGAGCGTGTTTGGTGTCCTGTCATTAGACGAACGAGCCTGTTTGATGCTGCTAAATTAACTAAAATGTAATAAGCCTGGTTTTATATTTATTCAACGCTGTGATTTTATAATGAACGTCTAAACTAAACATGAAAGAATAAAATCTCGCCTGAACTACTGGCAATAACAATCGTATTATCTTTTAAATCGTAACATTCAATTCCTTCATCTACAGGGAAACGCGAAATTTCTGTTCCATCCATCAGATCCCATACAATAAACAGTTTTTTCGAAAAGGATACCGCCTGCAGGCCATCCCGGATGAGAAAAACAGATTTAACTGCTTCCCTGTGTCCTTCGAAGGTTTTCAATGCTTTGCCACTTTCAATGTCCCAGAGAATACACGTTTTATCAGAAGATGCTGTTAATAAATATTCTCCATTCTTAGTGAAAGCGACAGAATTGACTTCCGAAGTATGGCCTGAAAATCTTTTTAAACATTCACCACTTGCAAGGTCCCATAACAAACAAATTTTATCTTTTGAGGCAGTAACAACCTTTTTTTCATCTGAAGTAATTGCGATGGATGCTACAGGACCTGAATGGCCTTCAAGAATTCTTAATGGTTTCCCTGTCGAAATGTTCCACAGAATACAGGTATTATCATCAGAAGCTGTTAATGCAAGATTTCCTTTTGACAAAACAACTACATCATTTATTTTTTTTTCGTGCTTTTCCAACGATTTATTACGCTTACCAGAAACCATGCTCCATAGTTCAAGCCTGTTATCAATGGCAAGCACCAACTTTTTATCGTCGGATGTAGTTGCAATTATTTTATAAGAAATGAAATGACGGGACCGATAATAATTGGATATTTTAAATGTTGTAATAACGTTTAAGGTAACAAAGTCTCTCAGAATAATTA
>CAIWMA010000500.1 GCA_903913645.1 uncultured Bacteroidales bacterium
AGCATTTTTCACTTTGGCGAAATCCCTATTCCCGATTTAAAAAACTATTTACAAACAGAAAAAATACCCGTACGATGCTTATAGATTTCAGTAAAACAAACGGCTTAGTGCCTGTAATAATTCAGAACTATCAGAATCAGCAGGTTTTGATGCTTGGGTATATGAATGAAGAAGCATTCGCTAAAACCCAGGCGGAAGGAAAGGTTACTTTTTTTAGCCGCAGCAAAAACAGGTTGTGGACAAAAGGCGAAACTTCCGGTAATTTCCTGATTGTAAAAGATATTCTTGTCGATTGTGATAACGATACCATCCTGATAAAAGCAGATCCGATCGGTCCAACCTGCCATACCGGATCAACAACCTGCTTTAAGGAAGAAACCGCTAAAGGATTTTTATATGAGTTAGAGCAAACCATTGCCCAGCGCATAGATGAAAATGATGTGGATTCATATACCAATAAGCTCTTCCGGAAAGGCATCAATAAAGTAGCTCAAAAAGTGGGTGAAGAAGCCGTTGAACTGGTTATTGAATCAAAAGACGATAATGAAGATCTCTTTAAAAACGAAGCCGCTGACCTGCTTTACCACCTGCTGATTTTACTTAAAACAAAAAATGCCAAGCTTGAAGATATTGAGCTTGTTTTGAAAAACAGGGTAAATCTGCCACGGAGATAATGACCTGTAATTATTATATATTGCAGGTAAAAGTATTTATCCAAATCAGGATTGAAAGGCCTATTTCCCTGTATTCTAAAATTTTAAAACACAAAATATCTCATTTTCAGTGAGTTTGTAATTGCAATAATAAAAAGACTACCTTTGCCGCATTAACTGACATTCGCAATCTAAGACGCGCGAACAGGGGATCAACCCTATGAATGTTGACCGGAACTCTTCCGGGCAATTAATTTGGGAATGCGTATTCCCAATTTCCAACGATATAAGCTTTGCTGTGCGAAAGAATTTCTGAGAACCTTGTCTGTTCTCTTTATTGATATTTCACTACTAAAACAAATTATGCAATTCGATTCATTAAACATCATTGAACCTATTTTAAAAGCTGTAAAAGAAGAAGGCTACACAATTCCAACACCCATACAAGCAGAATCAATACCAATTATTTTACGAGGCACCGACCTTATCGGCAGTGCACAAACCGGAACCGGTAAAACAGCAGCTTTTGCCATTCCAATCCTCCAACTACTTAGCGCAAATAAGGTATACGACCGGAAACGGAAAATACGCAGCCTCATCGTCACTCCCACACGTGAACTTGCCATACAAATCGGCGAAAGTTTCAATGCCTACGGCCGATACACAGGATTAACCAATACTGTGATTTTCGGTGGCGTTAATCAAAATCCTCAAACAAACACATTACTCCGCGGTGTAGATATTGTCATCGCAACGCCGGGTCGTCTGTTAGACCTTATAAACCAGGGATTTATGAACCTGCGTGATGTTGAAATCCTTGTTTTAGACGAAGCCGACCGCATGCTTGACATGGGATTTATTCACGATGTAAAAAGGATAATAGCCCTGGTACCCAAACAGAGACAATCCCTTTTCTTCTCTGCTACCATGCCAGCAGAAATCGTTAAACTTGCGGCAACCATTTTACATAATCCTTCAAGGGTTTCAGTTACGCCGGTTTCATCAACTGTTGATATC
>CAIWMA010000501.1 GCA_903913645.1 uncultured Bacteroidales bacterium
AATCTGAACCAGATTGATATTAATTTTCTGCAAAAAATGGAGATTGTTATCCATGAAAAATATACTCATTCAAACTTCTATATCGAAGAATTAGCGCAGGTGATGAATATGAGCCGATCGAGTTTCTACCGGAAATTTGTAAGCCTTACCAAAATTACACCGAATGATTATTTGCGAAAATACCGCATCAATAAATCAATTGACATGATGAACCAGGGAGTCCGGAACCTGGGTGAGATCAGCGATATGTGCGGATTCAGTACTCCAGGGAATTATTCGGTTGCCTTTAAAAAAGAGAAAGGGATCTCTCCAAAACAATATCAGCTCTCACAAGGACAGTAAAGGTATATTTGATGCTGAATTTTGGTAATTGTTTTATTTAGTTACAAGACTTAATTCGAAGCATAGTATAAAGCAAGGAGACTGGAAGGATTGTCATTTTAACCTTCCGAGAGAAAGATGTTTCTCAAATTCCCACCTAAATTCTACAGTGTTTTTCCATTAGGAAATAAATATTGCATATTTAGCCATAGATTATTATTCTGGTTTTTAAGGAACTATTATTAATGGGAATATACCCGGATTTTACTCTGGTTTTGTAAAGATTGAAACAAATTCATAAGAAAAATACCAAAATCAAAAAGGCTTTTGTACCACAATCATCTAATTTTGGTTCATCGAAAAAATACTAAATCATAAAAATTGAAATATGTTTAAAAGGATAAAAAAAATTGTCCTTTTCTGCAGGATATGCATTATGAAATTAATCTGATTTATTTTTCAGAAATAAATAAAAGAAGTTAGCATCTATATAAAAAAATTGAACTCAAAGGTTTAGGTGAAGGTTAGTTGGCTCAGGAATTTTCCTGGGTCAACTTCTTTTTTTTATCAATACCAGTAGCTAATATCAAATGTATTTTACTGTTTTAAAGGTACTTGGTTTAAAAACCGGACAAATTGATTAGTGCAGGGTTTTGAAAAACTAGAGAAGATCATATTATTTGTATCAAAAATGTTTATGAAAAAGACTTTTATTTCACTATTGCTTTTGTGCCTCACATTTTGTGTAAAGGCCGCTGAACCTCATAGTGATACGTCGTATTGGAAATCAAAATATGAATCAGCAATTGGATTTTCGCAGACAGCATTATATAATTGGGTAAAAGGAGGAGAGAAGACTTCTTTTTCTTCCAATATCATTTTGAATGTTTTCAAAGATTATTCAAAAAGGAATCTTACCGTGAATAATTATGTGGGAATTGCATATGGTGTCGCAAGGATGCAAAGCATCAGACAACTTCGGAAAACAGACGATAAAATAAATTATTTTACCAAAGTTGGATTTTCAGCCTCGAAACACTGGGACTACACCGGTTTTTTTGAGTTTAAATCACAATTTTCCGAGGGATTTGCATATCCGAACGACTCTGTACATATTTCCGGTTTTATGGCCCCGGCTTACTTTCAGCTATCTTTAGGGATGAACTATAAACCAGTTGATTATTTTTCAATGTTTTTTTCACCCGTCGGAGCCCGGCTAACTGTAGTAACGGACACTACGCTAACTCAGCGTAAAGAAGGTGCTTACGGAATTTATGGCGACAACAGTGCTTTATGGCAGGTTGGCAGCTCAATAAATTTAATTTTCAAGAAAGACATATTGAAAAACATCAACCTTATGTCGAAACTCGACATCTTTAGTAATTACGGTTACAGACCAGACAAAGTTGTTGTAGGCTGGGAGAATAATATCCTGATGAAAGTAAATAAATACATTTCCCTGAACATATCGTCGATGCTTATTTATGATGAAAAAGCAATTGTTGCCGAAAATAGTGGCAAGTTCAGCGATATTATACAATTTAAAGAAGCTTTTGGAGTGGGACTTTCATATACAATTTTTCATTAGCCCATCTCAATAGATAGCAAGTATGTATATTTCGATTACGTAAAATACTACAGTACATGTTATTAACATAAGGTTTGATTTAAAAAGCAGACCTCAGGAATGCTTCAGTTTCATTTTCAAAACATCTTATTGTGGGGGATAAACTTGAAGGTAAATGGTTTTGCGCTGTTCTAAGATACAATCAATCCAGATATTTTTTAATGATTGTTCACTATGTCAATTCAGCTTAGCGTAATTGCTCATTGGGTATTCATCTTTAAAAAACAACAGGTGGTGAAAAAATATTCTAAATAATTGTTATTCATTGTTTTGTGAAATTGATCACTGAGAAAATATATCTTTCCTTTAATCCGGTTTTGTAGAGATTGACACAAATTCATAAAAAAAATACCAGAATTTATAAGTCATCTCGACCGGAACAACCTATTTTTGGATCATCGGAAAGCAACCAACGAATATTTAAATACCTTAAACCAAAGTAAAATGTTAAAAAGGATACTTAAAACAGTCTTTATAATGTTTTTTGCAGGGATGATGATTAATGCTTCTGCACAGACTAATACATCTAAAAAAATTACAGGAAAACTTACTGATTCAATTACGGGTGAATCGCTGGTTGGAGTATCGGTATATATTAAAGGTACACAGAACGGTACTACTACTGATGCAAAAGGGGAGTATACTTTGAATAACGTTTCGAAAGGACAGATTATAGTGTTTTCCTTTATTGGCTTTGAAACCCAGGAAATAAAGGTTGGCAGCAGCCAGACCATCAATGTCAGCTTTAAAAGCACTGCCCAGCAGATTGAAGGGGTTGTTGTAACAGTGCAGGTAGCAGGGCAAAAAAATGCCATCCAGAAGCAAATCAATTCCACCACAATTAAAAACGTTGTTGCAGCTGACCGTTTGCAGGCAAACCCCGATGCCAATGCTGTTGAAGCCATAGGCCGACTACCGGGGATCTCCGTAGCGAGGAGTGGTGGAGAAGGAAATGGTTTGGTTATACGTGGATTGGAATCAAAGTATACCGCTGTAACCCTTAATGGAGTGCTTATGCCATCCACAGGAGGAGGCCGCGAAACGAATATTTCCGGGATATCGCAATATATGATGCAGGGCGTTGAGGTTTACAAATCGAATACAGCCGATATGGAAGCCAATTCAGTAGCCGGTACAGTTAATATTACTACCATGGAAGCTGGCCCTGGTTTCCAAACCAGTGTAATGGCCCAGATGGGATACAATAACATGAATAACTACTATGGAAACTATAATTTAGCCGGAAACGTAAGTAACCGATTCCTGAACGATAAACTGGGTGTGATTTTTACGGGAAGTGCCGAAAGGGTGAACAGAAGTACACAAACTTTAAGCGCAGGATTAGATGCCAGTTCTTCAACCGCTTTAGATATTCTAGTGAATTCGTTTTCTTTAAATAATATTTACAAAACCAATTACCGCAGGTCGGCCATGTTAGCTTTGGATTACAAAGTAGCGAAATCCACTAAGTTAAAGCTCTACGGTATGTATATAAACAGTAAAAACGAATCAGAATCGCAATCAAAAAGTTACGGAGTAACAGGTAAGGGAAGTGTAGGTTATGGTTTTTCGGATAATCCATACTGGCATAACAATATGCTTCAAACGGCTTTAAGCGGGAACACCAAAGCAAAATTCCTGGATATGGAGCTGGATTATGGGGTTGCCTATTCGCAGAGTATTACCGATGATCCTCAATCAAGGAGCTGGGGGTATGGTTTTAGTAAAGTCCCCTTGGTTGATCCTACAACAACTTTTAGCTTAGAAATGAGAAGATTGAGGCCCCAGGATTTAATTGGCTTGTTTAATGACAGGGAAGTAACGGAAGAAACTACTGAAATGATTAGTATGAATCAGTCCAAAGGCACCACGGATGATAAAAACCTTTCTACATACCTGAACGTAAAAGTCCCTTACAAAATAGGTGATTTTATTGCCGGACACGTTAAAGCAGGTGGGATGTACCGGAATAAAAAACATAAACAGGACATTCAGGCAGGAAGTGCTGTAATGATTACCAATCAGTTTGCAAAGCCAATGCTTGCCGACTCGCTCGACTGGCTTGTTCCCAGCGGTACTCAGGGACAACTTTCCCTGGTTGGAATGAGAGATTTTAAAGTTGATAATTTCCTGGGTAATGAATATGACTATGGGTATTACTACGATTTTGACAAGTTAAATGCAATTACAGATATGTGGTCTGAAATATCAGATTTCTATTATCCCCAGGGACCATCGGTATATCAGAATCTTTTTGGAGGAAAAGATAAAATCGGGTTTCAACAGGATATTGCTGGTTCCATATTGAACGATCAGAATATAGATGAAAAATACATGGCTGGGTATATCATGACTGAAATAAATTTTGGGAAATACGTGATGTTCCTTCCCGGGGTACGATACGAGGAAACCCACGCTACTATGCAGGGATTTAAAGCTTTGCAGCCCACGCTCTCACCTCCTATGTACGATGCAACCCCCGGTGATTCAGCCTCCGCCACCCGAAGTGATAAATTTTTCCTTCCTTATATTCAGCTTCGTATAAAACCGAGCAAATCAATTTACGCGCATTTTTCCTATACTCAAACGCTGGGGAGGCCTGATTTCAATACCATTTCACCTAATACGTATTATAATACAGGATTTCAACCCTACACTTATATAACCAATGCGCCTGACATTAAAGTGGAGCGATGGACCAATTATGAGGCGCAGCTTAGCGTGCATACCGGGAAAATCGGACTCGTGTCGCTTGGTGGATTTTACAAAACGGTAAAGGATAAAATCTGGTACCGAAGCTACAAGCGTATTAAAGGTGATCCTATCATTGAACCATTCCCCGATGCTTCATTGGTAAATGTTTCCCTACCGGAGAATCACCAATACTCTATTTACCTGAAAGGCGTTGAGTTGGATGCACAAACCTCGTTCTGGTACCTGCCTAAGCCATTCAAGTTTTTTACATTGTACGCCAACTATACCTACACCAATTCGCAGACACAATACCCGTGGACGAAAATTGTTAATGTAGTTCCCCCGGGAGGCGGTCGTCCAGTTCCACAGCGAATAGATTCAACTATTTCCGGGCCTATGCTTAACCAGCCGAGAGATATTTTTAATGCTTCCCTGGGTTTTAACAATAAAGGCTTAAATATCTGGCTATCCTATCAGTACAATGGTAAAATATTCACCAGTACAAATGCTACGAATCCGGAATTGGATAATTTAAAAGAGTATTATAACCGCTGGGACCTGCAGATCTCTCAAAAAATGCCAGGCAAGCTGAAAGGTCTCGAAGTTCTGGTAAAAATTGCCAACCTCACCAATTTCACAGAAACGACGCGATTAAGAGGGGATTCCAGACCAACGTATGTGGAAAAGTATGGATGGACAGCCGACCTTGGTGTAAGGTACTCGTTCAATCAGAATAAAACTACAGGCAAATAAGAATGGTTCTTTTGCAAATATAAAGAATTTAAGGCTTTTTGGGGTCGGAAGTCGGAAGACCGAAGCCGGAAGAGCGAAGCATGTACAAATAGAATACAAAATTCTACCATGAAATCACTAGTTTAAGATGAGTAAAAGCAGTGCAAAGTGCAAGTGAAATGGATTTTAAAGCTTTTAGGAAAACTTCTGACTTTCGTCTTCTGACTTCCGGCAATTTGAATTTATCCACTAAATTAACAATCGACACATAAAAATTAACCAAATAATTAGAAGAAAGGAGGAACCAACAAAATTGTGTAAACGAATTAATACTAACTAAAACCCAAATAATTTTAACTAAAACCCCTTTAATTATGAAAAAGTTTACTTTTCTGTTTTTAGCAATTTTTCTGGCTCTAAGCTGCACGCTTATGGCTCAGACGAAAATTGTTGTTGAACCCGGTGTTGGAACACTTAACGCGGCAATAACTGCAAATGGCGGTAATGCCATCTACGAGCTTAAAGCCAACGAATGGTATCAGCTCGATGCTGTTATCGAAAATAATGGATATCATCTCCAGATTATCGGCCAGGAACCAGCCGTAGCCGGTGGCAAACCTGCAACCCTACAGACCGGTGATGATGCCGGAGGTGCCACTTTTGGCAATATGTTTAACGCACTTGGAGATATTACGCTGAAGAATATTTATTTTGTAAACGCCGATTTAACTGGAGTTATAGGGAATGGTTTTCTTACCCAAAGCGCAACTAATGCCCGGACAGTTGTTGACAGATGTATTATAGACCCGGTTGGGTTAAATTATTTTGCCAATATAACATCAGGTAATTCGAAGACATACTTTACGAATAACCTAGCCCTTCGTCACGGGCACCAGCTGAATCCAAATGATGGACACTTCTTTATAACTGATAATGCTTCGGGAGTAGGATTTGATACGCTTCTGGTTCAGAACAATACTTTTGTTTGTATGGGTACAACCATGCATGCCAGCGGATTTAACAAATACACCAATAAATTCAGCAAATGGGATCACAATACATTTGTTGAACAAAAAAGCCAGATTGACTGGTCGGATTTTGAAAGGGAATACTACTGGACCAACAACCTTATGTTTGATATGCAGACCCAGCCTTGGAACACCCCATGGCAACCTATGCCAGGAGCAGATGCTGGCTATCCAAAACCTTGCCTGCTTTATGCCGACACAATTCCCGAGGAAGTTGCTTCGATAAAAGCTGGTGGCGTTTCAACAACGCTTCAGTTTGTAGAATACAACATGCATTACAGAAATCCTAAATTCTACCCACAAATTGATGCGCTTAATGCACAAGGTTTAATTGATGGAAAAACAAAAATTTATTATATGCCTCTCGTATGGCCTTCAGATTCAGCAGGAATTTGCAGAGAATCAGCGATGATGGCTAATGATGCAAAGTTCCCATTATGGAAATATGGCAACACCACTACCGATGTAGATCCAAATTGGGTTGATACCCGTATTTACACCATGTCCGACAATCTAGTAAAATGGACATTGCCTGCTACACAAATCCACGCTATGGGATATCCGGCAGGCGATTTTCCTCCTGCATCGGAATGGACACAGTGGCATTGGGATCCGGATGGTGATGTTTCAAACAACTCAACTTGGCCGGTATTCAATGGCGTTTATACCAATGCTGCAATGTTAACAGGTTCTATTGAAGGATTACCACTTGGCGACTTAAACTGGTTCCCAGCTTCAAAGACAAAATGGACCCAGCATAAAGCAGAAATTGATGCCCATATGGCAGCAGCTGACGATAGCAAAATTATTGTCTGGACCAGTGTTAAAAATATTAAAGCTGATGCTTTTAGCATTTATCCAAATCCAGCCAAAGATGTATTGAAAATCAAAGGTGCTAAAAGTGCAGAAGTTACTATCCGCACCATTGATGGACGTAGAGTAAAAACTGTTGAACATGCTTCTGAGGTTAACATCTCCGGTCTTGCAAACGGAACGTATATCGTTACCATTAAAGAAGGACAGAATGTTTCAACTCAGAAACTGCTTATTGAAAAATAAGTCAGAACTTGCTAATTCTGAAAAAACACAGAATGGTGAATAAAAAATCTTTATTAATTTAAATGTGATAAAACAGTACGAAGTCTTAGTATGATTTGTTAAAAACGTACTGTATGTAAAACAAAGAAAAGGAGAGTTCTGGTTGTCATTTCTCTCCTTTTCTGTTTTATGAAGTTGCTAAAGTATACCTAATTGTACATTTTGACTGCTTATTACTAGTCTCTAATAAAAGGCAAAAAACGTTTCAAGAGTTTTGTTAGAAGAAAGCAGAAGAAATCCTTAGCTTGTATGAACCAATAATAATGCTCCTGGAGAAATTGGGGATACACTAGTGGCATGCTGGGCGATAAGCTTTCCGGCTATAAAAAAGGAGAATAGATAGGTCAGCATATAGAGTGGTAAACGAACATATTTATCAACCTGATTGAAAAAGAAATTAAGATTCGCTCATTCATCCATAGCATAATTTTGCTTGATGAAATTCTATTCTTTCCATTTGTAAGGAAGAAATTCATTGAAGGGGTCTTTTAGTAGCTTCGAAAAAATAAAGTTTTTAAAGCGTATTTTCAAAAGATCAAATCATCACATTACGAAGAGGTACAATTCAATTGGGAAATCCTAGGTACTCACTCTACTCTTGAAAAGCACGGGTCATCAGCAAAATACAGTAAAAATATCAGATTAAAATAAAATCTCTATAATGAAATCTCGAATCATTGCTTCTATAACTTGCATCATGCTTATGTTTATCAGCTCTTGCAAGGCCCAACAGCCACCTTTATATAAAAACGCCAGAAATTCAAAAAAAGTTAGTGATTTACTTACAAGGCAATATCTGGCACCAGTCAGGATTCTTTGGAAATCAGACCAGTCAAATAAATATATCATCAATGCTGAAAAACTTTTAGAAAAGGGTAATGGTCAGGCCGATTTAGTAGGTTCAAATTTATGCTTGCTTAAAGGAGGAGATAGAGTAAATACATCCATATTGCTTGACTTTGGCAAGGAGATTCAGGGGGGTATTGAGATCGTTACAGGTATGTTTTCTGAGCAGAAACCTATAAGAGTAAGAATAACATTGGGTGAATCTGTGAGCGAGGCTATGAGCAGTAAATCAGGTTCAACGGCCACCAACGATCATGCTATGCGCGATTTTGAAATTTCGTTACCCTGGCTGGGGAAAATTGAAGTGGGCAACAGTGGATTTCGATTTGCTAAAATTGAACTAATTGATTCGGACAGGGAACTTAAGTTGAAAGAAGTAGGAGCGATTTCAATTTTCAGGAACATTCCGTATTTGGGGTCCTTTAAATCGAACGACGAACGTTTAAACAAAATCTGGCTAACAGGAGCCTATACGGTTCAGCTTAATATGCAGGAATACCTATGGGACGGAATTAAGCGCGACCGCTTGGTTTGGGTAGGTGATATGCACCCTGAAGTTATGACAATACTCTCCGTTTTCGGGAATAATGAGGTTGTACCCAAAAGCCTTGATCTAATTCGCGACATCACCAAACTTCCTGAATATATGAATGGGATCAGTTC
Organism: uncultured Bacteroidales bacterium; assembly: GCA_903913645.1. Lineage (GTDB taxonomy): Bacteria > Bacteroidota > Bacteroidia > Bacteroidales > UBA4417 > UBA4417. Next base: position 9,010 of record CAIWMA010000501.1, read on the forward strand.
CTATTCCATGTGGTGGATACTGATCAATTATCAGTGGTATATGAATAACGGTGATCTGGAATATCTGAAAAAAAATCAGGCTTACATATATAGCCTGCTTAATATGCTAGAGAAAAATATTGATGCTGAAGGCAAAGAAAACCTGGAAGGAACCCGTTTCCTGGATTGGCCTACAAGTCCGAATAAAGAAGCAATTCATGCCGGATTACAATCGCTGATGATCATGACATTTGACGCGGGAGAGAAAATAGCCAATATACTGGGAGATAAAGATAAAGCAGCTCACTTTGGAAGTACAATCCAATTGCTAAAAAAACATGTTCCTGATCCCAATAATAATAAAGCAGGGGGAGCATTAATGGTCTTATCGGGATTATCAGATGCATTAAAAACTAATCAACAGCTCTTGGCTGTAAATAGCACCGAAGGTATCTCTTCTTTTTACGGATACTATGTACTTCAGGCAAGGGCAATGGCTGGTGATTATAGTGGTGCACTTGATGTTATCCGTAAATACTGGGGAGGAATGCTTGATTTAGGCGCTACTACTTTCTGGGAAGATTTTGATATGAAATGGCTTGAAAATGCTGGTCGAATTGACGAGATTACTCCTGAAGGCAAAGTTGACGTTCATGCCACGTATGGAGGATATTGCTATGTGGGTTTAAGACATAGTCTATGTCATGGCTGGGCATCCGGTCCTACTTCCTGGTTATCGCAGCATGTATTAGGAATAACCATTCTTGAACCTGGCTGCAGGAAAGTTAAAATTGAACCTCATCTAGGCGATTTAAAATGGGTTGAAGGAACTTATCCAACTCCTTTAGGTGTAATTTGGGTGCGCCACGAAAAACAAGCTGATGGCAGAATTAAGTCGAAAATAAAGGCACCAAAAGGGATAAAAATTATACAATGAAGATATCTTCATATAGGATAGCAGAATAACGATTTTAGAATAATTCTTTAATTAAAAGACCTAATAACTATGAAAATATTGCGCAATATTGCTTTCCTGATTAGCCTGGTTTTTATAATTGTAGTAATTACTACCAGGTGTGCAAATTCAGTGTTAAAAAAAACAGACACACTGGCAGCCGGATTTATTAATCCGCCCGATAGCATGCAAACCAGTGTTTACTGGTATTGGATTTCGGATAATATTTCCGAAGAGGGAGTGGTGAAAGATCTTTATTCGATGAAAGAAGCGGGTATCAACCGGGCTTTTATCGGCAATATCGGGTTAAGTGATGTTCCTTATGGAAAAGTGAAGATGCTTAGCGAGGAATGGTGGAAGATACTTCATGCCGCATTAAAAACTGCAACAAAACTCAATATCGAAATCGGGATATTCAACTCCCCGGGCTGGAGCCAGTCGGGCGGCCCATGGGTTAGCTCCAATGAAGCCATGCGCTATCTTATTTCTTCGGAAACGCGTGTAAACGGGCCAAAAAAGTTTTCTCAAAAACTTGCTAAACCTATCGATATCTTCCAGGACGTGAAACTGATTGCCTACCCGGCCACTATGGATGACCAACTTGTATTGAACAATAAAAACGGCAAAATTACTTCTTCGCCAACACTGCCAGGACTTTCAAAAATGCTTGATGGAAATAAGGCAACCGGGGTAACATTCCCGGAAGGAGATATTTTTACCTTCGATATTCAGGCTAAAGATGTATTTACTGCACGCAGCCTTTCCATACAAACCACTGATATCCCGATGAAAGCAAAAGTCTTGTTTCAGGTAAAAAGCAAAGAAGGGAAATATGCTACAGTTAAAGAATTTGAAATTGATCGTTCCAATCCATCACTCAATGTAGGATTTGTGCCCTACGCCCCGGTTGTACTATCATTTCCTGCCACAACTGCCACCAATTTCCGATTGGTTGTTACCTGCGAAAAACCCTCGGGCTGGTTTCTGGCTTTCGGACAAGGTGCAAAATCTGGCTTTGCTGAAGTAACTTTATCGGCTTCTCCACGTGTTGAGCGTTACGCCGAAAAAACCCTGGCCAAAATGTACTCAACACCACTGCCTTACTGGAAGGAATACCAATGGGAACCGCAGGCTGAAGTGGATGATCATACAACCGTGATAGATGGGTCAAAAGTGATTGATATTTCAAAATACCTCGCAGCTGACGGCACACTGAACTGGGATGTCCCCGCAGGTGATTGGGTTATCCTTCGCACCGGCATGACGCCTACCGGTACAAAAAACAGCCCCGCATCTCCCGAAGCTACGGGTTATGAAGTGGATAAAATGAGCAAAAAACATGCAGAAATGCATTTTTACGGCCACATGGGCGAAATTCTGAAACGTATCCCCGAAGCCGACCGTAAATGTTTTAAAGTGGTGGTTCAGGACAGCTACGAAACCGGAGGTCAGAACTTTACCGACGGTTTCCTGGAAGAATTTAAACAAAAATATGGATACGACGCGATTCCCTATCTTCCGGTTTACCAAGGAATGGTTGTAAACAGTCAGCAGTCGAGTGATCGCTTTCTTTGGGATATGCGACGCATGGTAGCCGACAAAGTGGCTTATAATTATGTGGGGGGACTTAGAGACATCAGCCACAAATATGGATTGACAACCTGGCTCGAATGCTATGGCCATTGGGGTTTCCCGGGCGAATTCCTGATGTATGGCGGACAGTCGGACGAAATTGGCGGCGAATTCTGGAGCGAGGGGGAATTAGGTGATATCGAAAACCGTGCGGCTACTTCCTGCGGTCACATTTATGGAAAAACAAAAATATCAGCTGAATCAAATACTTGTGGAGGAGCGGCATTCAGCCGGTATCCGGGTACTATCAAGCAACGTGGCGACCGTTTCTTTGCCGAAGGAATCAATAATACGCTGCTGCATGTTTACATCACCCAGCCTTATGAGGATAAGAATCCGGGAATGAATGCAGGCTTTGGCAACGAGTTTAACCGCAAAAATACGTGGTTTTCGCAGATGGATGTTTATACGCAATATCTGAAACGTACCAATTATATGCTTCAGCAGGGATTGAATGTAGCCGATGTGGCCTATTTTATTGGCGAAGATACCCCGAAAATGACAGGAATTGCTGATCCGGCACTACCAATTGGCTACCAGTTTGATTATATGAATGCAGAAGTGATTGAAAAATATATGACCGTAAAAAACGGGCTCATTACATTGCCACACGGAACCAAATACCGGATTCTGGTTTTGCCAAAACTGGAAACCATGCGTCCGGAGTTACTTGCTAAGATTAAGCAACTGGTGAATGACGGCGCTATTGTTCTGGGACCTGCACCTAAACGCTCGCCCAGTTTACAAAATCAGCCAAAAGCTGACCAACAGATTCAGGAAATGGCAAAAGAACTGTGGGGAAATGTAGATGGTTCGACCATAAAATCATGCAAGTTTGGAAAAGGAATGATTATTAACGGCATGAATATGACCGAGGCATTTGCATTGATCGGATGTGTGCCCGACTGCAAATTACCCGAAGATAAAAGCATCCATTACGGCCATCGCACTATTAAAGACGGAGAAATTTATTTTATTAGCAATCAAACGGCTGACACCAAACTGATAAGCCCTGAATTCAGGGTAAAAGGAAAGCAGCCCGAACTTTGGGAAGCCACAAAAGGATATATTCGTTCCCTTGCCGCCTATGACCAGACTGTTAATACAACAATCGTACCTTTGAAACTGGAAGCTTACGAAAGCGTATTTGTGGTTTTCCGGAAATCAGCAGGCAAAGCTTCGGAAACAGGCGTTATAGCCAATTATCCCGAGCCAGCTCTGATTACCGATCTGAAGGGCCCGTGGACAGTCTCATTTAACACTTCACAAAGAGGTCCGGCCGAACCCGTAGTTTTTGAAACACTACAGGATTGGACCACTTCGAAGGATGACCTAATTAAATATTATGCAGGAACTGCTTATTATAGCTGCAAATTTAAAATGGCCAAAGTACCTGAAGGCAAAAAGGTAATCATCAATTTAGGTGCTTTTACGGCCATGGCTAAAGTTACGTTTAACAATGTGTATGCCGGCGGATTATGGACAGCACCTTACACCCTCGATATTACATCCCTAGTAAAGGAAGGAGAGAACGAACTGAAGATTGAAATTGTAAACACCTGGATGAACCGTTTGATTGGTGATCTGAAACTTCCAGCAGCACAGCGTTTAACCTGGTGTCCTATCAATCCCTACAATGCAGATAGCCCTTTGCAGTCTTCCGGATTGTTTGGACCGGTTAAACTCTACTCATATAGTTACTAATAAGGTTTTACGAAAAACTTCTTGTTAAATAATAACTGGAACTCTTCCTGTTATACCGGGGAGAGTTCCAGTTATAATGGACAGGATGAAATAAGAATGCGTACTGTTAACCAACGCTAAATACAATGAAACGAATTTCTATTTATCTGGTTCTTTTGCTGATAGGTGAATTTGCCCTGGCCCAGAACCCGATTTGCCCTCCCGGCTTAAATATTGCTGACCCCACCACCCGCGTATGGAAAGATGGTAAGCTCTATGTTTATGGATCACGCGACGAAAGCCTGAAATATTATTGTTCCTACGATCACTGGGTTTTATCCACTTCCGATTTAATAAAGTGGGAATATACCCCAAATGCTTTTGCCTCAAAAGGCACATTCGATCAGGTACCGTTCAACGATGCGCTTTTATATGCCCCGGATATAGCTTACAAAAACGACACTTATTACCTGTATTTTTGCCAGAACGGAGATGTTGAAGGTGTGGCAACAAGTACTTCACCAAAAGGACCATTTACCAACGCGAAAGAAATTTATCTGAAACATAAGAATCAGATTGATCCTGCTGTGTTTGTTGACGATGATGGGCAAGCCTATTACATGTGGGGGCAATTTCAGGCCAAAATAGCAAAGCTGAAACCTAACATGACCGAAATAGACACAACAACCATTGTAGATAATCTGGTGACAGAAAAAGAACACTACTTCCACGAAGGAGGTTACATGGTAAAACGAAAAGGAATATACTACTTTGTATATGCCAACATGAACCGGAAAGGCATGCCAACTTGTATTGGTTACTCAACCAGTAAATCTCCATTAGGCCCGTTCAAATATGGCGGTGTGATTGTGGATAACGATGGTTGCGATCCCAATAACTGGAATAACCACGGTTCTATCGTCGAATTTAAAGGCCAGTGGTATGTGTTTTATCACCGTACAACCAATGGAGTGGTGAATGCACGCAAAGCCTGTATTGAGCCAATCTTTTTCAATAAGGATGGAAGCATCAATGAGGTGGAGATGACCTCCCAGGGAGCCGGAAAACCATTGGATGCTTTTTCTCAGATTGAAGCCGAACGCGCATGTTTGTTATTTGGTCATGTGCGTATCGAATCCTACATCTGGGACCAGGCTGATCCTTTGAATCCAGCCAATGCGGACCAACTCGGCCAGATCGTTAATAACGATCGGGCTGCTTACAAGTATATTAATTTTGGAGATGGAGCAACGTCAATTAGTATGCGGGTTGCTCCAGGTGCTAAACCCGGTAAAATCTCATTCCAGATTGACAATACATGGAGTGCGCCTTTTGGAACGCTTGAAATACCCGGTGGAGGCGATGGTAAAACATGGACCACTTTAAGCTGTAAGATTAATGAAGTGAAGGGGGTACATGCGCTTCATTTTACTTTTACGGCTCAAGAAAAAGAATCATTTACTATTGACTGGTTTAAATTTAATAAAGACACAAAATGAAAAAATTTAGTAATCAATCCATCCTTAAAGCAATTTTTGTAGCATTTAGCCTGCTGACAGCTTTCCCTTTAATGGCCCAGGTCCCTGAGTTTGATAATGACAAACCTGCCACTATTTACAACAATCAATTCTCCCAGGCATTTAACACAACGTGGGATGGCCCGAAATTTTACAGTCAATGGAATGCAATGGAAGCAAATACTTTTTCAGCGACTGATATAGCTGCAGGGTATTTACAGTTTGTTTGGGTTAAAAAACGAATAATATGTTCAAAAACACCCTATATTTCTCCCTATACCATTCAATCCGACATTGATTATTCAGCTGGAAGCAGTCGCGGCGGTGTAGTAATACGAGCAAATCCTGCCCTGATCGACCAATTGCAGGAACCCGCGACAGGTGACCCCGGATTCAATAGCGAAGGCATTGCCTTTTATCCAACAGATGACGGAGCAAAAATGATTGTTCAGTTCACAGGCGTTTTAAACGGAAGTAACACTCCGGTTACTAGAATTTCAGTTCCAAAACCGACAAGTGTTGTTAGCCTCAGAAACAGAGGAACTTTAACTATTGAAGATTTCGGAACATCTGTTTATGTCTATTATAATGGAGTACCTTTTATAAGAATCAACCTGGGTAACAAAACAGGTAATCTGTTTACTTCAGGTACAGTTTACAATTCAAATATGCAAGCTGTTGGTACCTTTGTCGGCATGGAGGTAGAATCTTCAGGCAAAGTAGCAATAGCTCAGAGGGATGCGGCACTCAGGCTTTATAGCGTAAACATAAACTCTAATGACCTTCAACAACAAATAATCAGCTTTGAATCTGTTGGCAAAAAACTGATTACTGACGCTCCTTTTATTCTTACTGTTTCAGCATCTTCAGGATTACCGGTAGAGCTTAAACTTATTTCGGGTCCAGCAATTTTAAGTCATGATACAGTTACATTAACCGGTATACCAGGCCTCGTTTCGATTTCTGCCAATCAAAATGGGAATTCAACCTATTATCCTTCCAATGAAGTGATACGTACATTCTACGTGAGCGATCCGGCAGCCGGGAACGTAACCCCCACCAGCCAGGATTATGTTGACAACTGGGTTGTTACTGATGCTTTAGGCAGGCAATTGCCTGCGTATGATGAAGCCGGAACAAAACGCGACAACAAGATTGTTGGCGTGTTTTACTATATATGGCAAGGTTTTCATGGCGATAAAGTTTACGATATCACTAAAATATTAGCTCAATACCCTGCTGATCCTTTAAGCAACAGTAATCCAGGTTGGGGAGGCCCGGGTGCTTTCCATTTTTGGGGAGAACCTGAACAGGGTTATTACCGTGCTGAAGATCCATGGGTAATCAGGCGTGATTTGCAAATGCTTAGTAATGCTCATGTTGACTTTATATATATTGACGCAACAAATTCTTTCACATACCTTGAAACGGTTAAAACTCTTTGTGAAGTTTCAATACAGATGAGGATGGAAGGCATTTATACCCCTCAGATTGCATTTACAACCAACTCAAGCAGCGGGCAAACTATGAATTCACTCTATGATGAATTTTATGCCCAGGATTTATTCAGTGAGCTTTGGTTTAAATGGGATGGCAAACCTTTAATTTTAGGCGATTTCAATGACCCTGTACTTCGTGCAGATGTAAAAGCTTTTTTTACCATTAAATATTGCTGGGCATGGACCAATACCAAAACCGAACCAAATCATTGGCAATGGCTGGATTCTTATCCGCAGGATTACGGTTGGAGTACGGATCCTGCTGTTCCTGAACAAATAGTGGTTTCTACGGCTCAACATCCAACGAGCACAACCGGCAAGAGTTATCACAACGGTTCTGAGCCAACCGTTAATAATCAGTACTTAACTGACTTTACAGGGCAAGGCTTACACGCTGCTGAACAATGGAAAAGAGCATTAGAGGTTGATCCGCCTGTTGTTATGGTTACTCAATGGAACGAATGGGTCGCCCAAAGGTTTATCCAGTCAGGGGCGGGAACTTTTGCTGGAAAACCTATAAAAACCGGAGATACATATTTTGTAGATGTGTTTAACCAGGAATTTAACCGCGATATGGCTCCGATGAAAGGTGGACACACCGACAACTATTATTATCAGCTCATTTCAAATATCCGAAAATACAAAGGAATGTCTGCACCACAGGTATTTTCAACTCCGGCAACCATAAATCTGGATGGTGATTTCTCTGATTGGGCAACTGTGACGCCAATTTACCAGGACCCAATAGGAGATGTAATGCACCGCAGCTTCGCCGGTTACGATCCTACTGTGCAATTTGTGAACAACACAGGTAGAAACGATATTGTTGAATCGCGAGCAACATATGATACTGACAATATCTACTTTTATGTAAAGTCCGCCCAGACATTAACACCGTCAACCGATCCAAACTGGATGTTGTTATTTATTGATGTGGACCGTAATAAGGGAACCGGTTGGGAAGGATACGATTATGTTGTGAATTCAGGTGTAAAATCAACCACCGAAACTACTCTTAAACGATGGGATGGCAAAAACTGGAGCAACGAAGTGATTGTGCCCTATAAATTGGTGAGTAAAGAGATGGAGCTAAGCGTTCCAAGAACTGCTGTTCTGATGGATAAAATAACACCTGAGTTTTATTTCCATTGGTCGGATAACGCGCAACAACTTGACAGTATTAATAGCTTTTTTACCGATGGAGAATCGGCACCTGACCGCCGTTTCAACTATAACTTCAGCAGCTCAAAAATTCAGCCTGTTCCTCAAACCAGTTACAAAGACCTTACTATTCCGGGTACTATTGAATTTGAAGATTTCGACAATGGCGGAGCCGGCACAGCATATGCCGATGCAACTTTTGGTAACACCGGCGGCGCTTACCGGCCCGATGAGTCTGCAGATATTGAAGCAAAAACAGGTGGTGGGTACAACCTTGACTGGGTGAATACCGGCGAATGGCTCGAATATACTGCGAATGTGAATGCAATAGGGAAATTTACGGCAAGTATAAATTATGCCGCAAACAGCGCCGGAAAAGAAGCCATACTTTATGTGGATGACAACGACAAATCAGGTGTTATCTCCTTCCCCTCTACCGGGAATTTAGATGCCTGGTCTGATAAAACGATTGATATTCAACTAACTGCCGGGAAACATGTGCTGAAATTTTTCGTAAAAAATGCGGCAAACGATTTGAAATTAGATAAAATTGTCTTTAGCGAAAAAGATGTGGTTTATCCAGGCAAAGGCACGGGCCTCGACAAATCCCTGTGGAAAGGATCCGCACCCGGAACATGGTTCAAAGATTCCATTTGCAGCCAGGTTGCCCCGGTAATAGATGAAACATGGGCCGACGTAAGCCCGGGATGTGGTATAGCCAAAGATTTCTGGAACGTCCGCTTTCAAGGGCAGATTGAACCTCTGTACTCTGAACTGTATACCTTTTACCTTACAGTGAATGATATGGGACGGGTTTGGATTAACAATCAACTGGTAGTTGATGGCTGGGTGTCAACAAGCAGTGGTAAAACGATAACCGGAACTATCGCATTAGCGGCAGGACAGAAAGTACCCATAAAAGTGGATTTTGCCGAAAAAACTGGTGACGCGAAAGTAAAACTTGAATGGAGCAGTGCCTCCAATCCAATGGAAGTAGTACCTCAAAGCCAGCTTTTCCCTCAATCGCTCATAAACGGGATATACGAAAACAGAGATGTTACTTTTAAAGTGTATCCCAACCCAGCCACTGACAGGATTACTATCCAGACCGGTCAGCATCATGTGGAAAGTATCCGGATTATTGATTTAACAGGAAGAACGATTTATTCCGATAGTGAATCCTTTGCCGGAACAAAATCCATCAATCTTTCACTGGAGAAAGGGATTTACCTGGTTAAACTGACAGGAAATAGTTCTTTTAAGGCACAGAGATTAATAATAAAATAGAGACAATTCACTTGAAAATACTGCCGGAGTGAGCACTCCGGCAGATTTTCAAATTAAATAATAGATTAAGTTATTTCTTATCGGATATGAAACTAATATTTAACCTCATATTCTTCATTTGTTTACTTTCAGATGTTCAAACTTTTGGACAGCAGAATAAAATTAAGGATCCCAGGCTGGCTGAATACCGCAAAGCCTATCCGGAACTTGATTCTTTGATGAAAAAAGGGATTCTTACTGAAGATGTTACAGGATTGAAGTACTTCACCGGCTATTCATATAAAACACTTTACGATTGGGATCAGTATTTCGAATCCATAGTTCAGATCTATATGGGCTGGCCTTCGGATTATATAAAAAACGGGGTCATCATTTTCCTGAAAAACCAGAAGGAAAGTGGATTTATTGCACGTTCCGTTCCAAGCAACGAATGGCACGATAACGAACACGTGAAGCCTTTTCTTGCCCAGATTTCCTGCCTTGTTTATGATGCTTACGGCGAAAAAGACTGGATTCTCCAGGAACCTTACTTCACAAAACTGAAAAAATACCTGGATTACTGGCTGGTGGATATGGACATCAATAAAAACGGCTTAAGCGAATGGATGAGCGCCCCACACACCGGGATGGATAACCAGCACGAACGGGCAGGCTACTGGCTCGATCGTGGCTGCGAAGGTGTAGACTTAAACTGCTACCTGGTGAAGGAATGCAGAGCCTTTGCCCGCTTAGCAAAGCTGGCAGGTAAAGATAAGATGGCCAAAGAATACGAACAAAAAGCGCAGGATAGAATTAATACCATACAAGCCTTGCTGTGGGATGATAAAGACGGATTTTTCTACGATCGCAAAGTGGATAAGGACAAACCGCTTTCAAAAACCGTATGGGCATACAATCAGATGAACAGCAGATGTGCAAATCAGTATAAAATTCCGGTTCGTTCAATATCTGCATTTACAACCCTGTGGGCCGGTGTTGCCACACCGGAACAGGCAAAACGAATAGTTAATGAATACCTGCTTAATCCCCGCGAATTCTGGACCCCATACCCTATTGCCACTTTAGCGAAATCAGAGCCGGGATATACTTCTATATACCAGGTAACCGATAATGGTTGTAGCTGGCGTACTACAACCTGGATACCAACTAACTATATGGTTTATAACGGACTTAAATTTTATGGATACAATCAAATTGCAACCGTGGTTGCTCAGCGAACGGTTGAATTGATGAAAAAGTCAGGTAA
>CAIWMA010000502.1 GCA_903913645.1 uncultured Bacteroidales bacterium
ATTCCAGTTTATAGCGCTTAATATCATCGTTTACCTTATCCAACTTTACAAACCCGACATGATAGTAAACTACCAGTCGGAAACCGAACGCTGGATCGATTCCATTATTACGCTGGTGTATACTTCCTATTTTATTTATTTAATCATAGTGTTTGTTCGAAAACAATACACTTTCGAAAGGCACAAAGCCGAAGAAGGAGAAAAGAAGTACCGGGCCTTGGTAGACAGTGCCTTTGAGGGAATCATAATCATAGATTTTGAAGGTAAAATTCTGTTCGCCAACCAATCGTTGATTAAGACTTTCGAATACACAACGCTTGAAGAAATTACCGGCACAAATGTTTTTCAGTATATCGCGCCCGAATCTGTTCCAAATGCAATTGACGATCTTACAAAAGTTGCACAGGGCCAGGAAATTGAGGTAGCAAATTATGCCGGAATTACGTCGAAAGGAAACAAAATATGGTTCGAGAGTACCGGGAAAATAATTGAATACGAAGGAATTAGAGCCGATATAATTTCGGTACGCGATATAACTGCTAAGCGAAAAACAGGCGAGGAACTCACGAAACTCCGCAATGCCATCGACCGTTCAGGGGAAGCCGTTTTTATGACCGATAAAGAGGGCTTGTTTACTTTTGTTAACCCTGGTTTTACTGCCATTTATGGGTATTCCGCCGGCGAGGTTATTGGCAAAGAAACACCACGAATACTCACGAGCGGGCTACAGGCAGATGCCGACTATGAATCGTTTTGGAACACCTTATTGCAGAAAAAAGAATTTACGGGAGAACTTAAAAACAAAAGAAAAGATGGTACTATTATAGATATTGAAGGATCGGCGAATGCCATCCTCGACGAAAATATGAATGTAGTCGGTGCCCTTGGAATTCAGCGTGATATCACCGTTCGAAAACATGCTGAGGCAATATTCAGGGACATTATTGAAAAAAACCCTATGTCGATTCAAATCCTGGATATGGAAGGGCATACCCTTCAGACAAATTCGGCACACACCAGGCTTTTTGGCGCAACCCCCCCAGCTGACTATTCAATATTTAGCGATACTCAATTATTACAACAAGGAACTGCCGGATTCTTTGAGCATATGAGAAACGGTGAAGTTGTTTACTTCCCGGATTCCTATTTCAATGTACATGATGTTAATCCTTCTTTTCCGGATATGCCGGTTTGGATTAAGGCAGTCGGGTTCCCTTTAAATGACAACAATGGAATACCTGAAAGACTCGTTTTTGTGCATGAGAATATTACCGAACGCAAGCATGCCGAAGACGCTCTGAAAGAGAGTGAGAACTTTTTAAAGGAGGCCCAGGTAATTGCCAGACTCGGAGTATATACTTTGGCATTCGCTACAGGGGAGTGGGAAAGCTCTGAGACCCTGGATGAAATTTTTGGCATTGATAAAACGTATAAAAGGTCGGTAAAAGGATGGTCTAAAATTGTTCATCCTGATTGGCAGGAAATTATGGACAATTATTTTAAAATTGATGTAATCGGTGGCAGAAATGATTTTGATAAGGAATACCAGATTACCAGGCAGAATGACAAATCAGAGCGCTGGGTGCATGGAATCGGAAGGCTAAAGTTCAATGAGAACAATGAGCTGATATATATGGTAGGAACCATTCAGGACATCACCGAACGCAAACTGGCTGAACAGGAATTAACAAAAGCCAGGGACCGCGCCGAAGAAAGCGACAAACTCAAAACCGCTTTCCTCACCAATATGAGCCACGAAATCCGTACTCCTATGAACGGTATACTGGGTTTTGCCGAGTTGCTTAAATTACCCGGCCTCAGCGGCGAACAACAACTGGAATATCTGCGCATCATTAAAAAGAGCGGTGCCCGCATGCTCAATATCATCAACGACATTGTCGATATCTCGAAAATAGAAGCCGGACAGATGAATGTTTCGGTGCTGGATACCAGGATAAATGAACAAACCGATGACATTTACAATTTATTCAGACCCGAAGCCGAAGGCAAAGGACTCAAACTTACTTTTGTTAATGGACTTCCCGATGAAAATGCCGTAGTACAGACGGATGGGGAGAAAGTGTATGCCATTCTTACCAACCTGGTGAAAAATGCCATTAAATATACCGATAACGGATCCATTGAATTCGGGTATAAAATTATTAATACATTGCCTGTAGAGACATTGCATTCAATGTCTCCACCACAGAAAACGAATCAACAAATACAATTTTACGTAAAGGACACCGGTATCGGTATTCCGGCTAACAGGCAGCGAGCCATTTTCGACCGTTTTGTACAGGCAGATATTGATGATAAAAGAGCCTTTCAGGGTGCCGGCCTCGGGTTATCCATTTCAAAAGCGTATGTAAAAATGCTGGGGGGTAAAATTTGGGTCGAAAGCCAGGAAGGCAAAGGATCACAATTCTATTTCAACATTCCGTTCAATCCGGTTGATAATGTAAAATATGTGGATGATCAGGAGGTTTTGCCTGATGTTTTCACGGATAAAATCAAAAAACTGAAAATATTGATAGTCGAAGACGACGAAACTTCGGAAATGCTTATCCGTATCGCAGTCAGGAATTTCAGCGACAATATACTGTTAGCTTCCACGGGCCGGAAAGCAATTGAATTGTGCCACAGCAACCCGGATATCGATCTGATCCTTATGGATATTAAAATGGCGGAAATGGATGGATATGAAGCAACCGTACAGATCCGGCTTTTCAATAAAAAGGTGATGATTATTGCGCAAACAGCCTTTGGAATGGATGGCGATCGCGAGAAAGCCCTTGAAGCCGGTTGTAACGAATATATTTCGAAGCCGCTTGATATAGCGGTATTTAGAGGGCTTATCATGGAACATTTTAAATAAAACAGAGTGCATAAACCATCAGTTAATTGATTTACTTGTCCAACACGAATTTTCAACTCCCAGGAAATGAAAAAGAATAAAAACATGCATACCGACTCACTTGCACTACGCACTAAGGCGGAAGAAATACTGAAAAGCCGATCTTCCTTAAATGCGGCGTTGCCTACTGAATCAGAGTTGTTAAAACTTATTCATGAGTTAGATGTTCACCAGGTAGAATTGGAATTACAGAATGAAGAACTCCAGAATGCCATTTCCGAAGCCAGTGATGCTTTCGACCTTTACGATTTTGCCCCTGTAGGCTATTTCACCCTTTCCAGAGCTGGTAACATAAGCCGCTTAAATCTGAAAGGTGCTGCAATGCTTGGTAAGGAACGTTCGCGCCTTGAAAATAATCTTTTTGCATTGTATATTTCCTCCGATACAAGGTCCATTTTCGATCTTTTTCTCCATGCAGCTTTTGATACACTTACACTTCAATTGTGTGAGGTTACGCTGGCAATTAATAGTAATCAGCCTACATTTGTTCAGATTACCGGCATTGTTAGTGAGCAAGGGGATAAGTGCCTGGTTACCGTAACGGATATTACTCATCGCCGTCAGGCTGAAATAGCAATTTCGCAAAGCGAAGAACGATACCGGTACATGTTTGCCAATAACCCGGAACCCATGTGGGTTTTCGATACCGAAACCCTGGCTTTTCTGGAGGTAAACCAGGCCGCCGTTGTACATTACGGGTA
>CAIWMA010000503.1 GCA_903913645.1 uncultured Bacteroidales bacterium
ATTCGCAAAATAAATATTCATTAGTCCTTTTTATTCCATTGTTCTTATTTGTTGTTATGTTATTTAAATGCGTAAAACCTGTTTTTTTAAATTTCTGGTTTATAATACTGGCAACACTTTTTACAATAAACACTCTACATCAATTTCCTGGTCTTTATAAAATGAAAGATTATAAATCTGTTAGTCATTACCTACAAACGATTAAAGGGAAAGACGAACCTATCTTTGTCTTCCGCAACATAAGTGCAGAGATCATTACTTTATATTTTAACGGGAATAATAAAATTATCCCGATTCCAGAAAGATTTCATTATGATCATGAATTTGGTCCTGTACAATGGGATATAACCCAAAGCTATCTAATTACTTTTGGAACAAAAGTTATTGATTATGAGAACTTTTCTGTTGTTATTGATGATTCGCCACTTGCTGGATTTAATGAGTCTAAAATCAGACTGATGAGCTATTTGCAAAATAACTTTGACCTTAAGGAGGAAAAAATATTTCATAGAGGTATCACTATATATGAGTGTTACCGAAGGAAACCAAATCTTAATCACTCTATCTAAATTCATAAATAGCTTATTCCGTCTTAGCGTTCAAATCAGGATTTATGAAAATTTAATAATTATTAGTTATTTGAGTAAATTCTCACATTATCTCGTAAGAGAATTATTTTTAAATTTGGACAATCGTAAGCTTAATATTTAAAATTCTTGTATTACTACTTTAAGCACATATAATTTTTGTTGGAGAATCTTAATTATTGAATTTCAAAATGTTTACTAGTAAAAATTCAGGACGTTTTTCAAGCATCAGTCAATACTTAATATAAATTTGGGATAATGGAAAATAAGTTGTTGGAAATCATAAATACTGTGCTCTTAAATAGGGGGAATGAAGAATTAAAAGACTTGACCAAGAATACTCAGCTTAGAAATGACATTGGATTTGATAGTCTTGATCTTGCAGAATTGACAGTAAGGATAGAAGCGGAATTTGGAATCGATATTTTTGAGGATGGAATTGTGTTAACGGTTGGAGATATTATTTCAAAAATAACTGCAATTTAATGCCTGATATTTTTTACGTTGATACTCTTAATGGGTTAAGAATTAGTTATTCTCAACTAATTGATGATTTGAACAAAATTAAATCATTTAATCCATATTGTCATCAGCAAGATTATTATTCTATCTTCAAGAGTTTACTAATTTCCTTGTTGATTGATGAGCCCATTTATCTTTTAGATTCTGACTTATCACAAGCAGAAATTCAGCATGTGATCGAAACAGATAAAATAGATACTGCTTATATAATTGAGGTATCTATCGACAAAATATGTGATCAGACTGAACTGTATAGCAGAATAAATAAGGTGAAAAATTGGCAGGTTTATTTATGCACATCTGGAACAACCGGACTGCCTAAAATGATTTCGCATAATTTCAATTCTATTACCAGGATGGTTAAAAGATCATCTAAACATTCTCAGGACATTTGGGGACTAGCATACAACCCGACTCATATTGCCGGAATTCAGGTCTTTTTTCAGGCGTTCCTGAATTCTAATGCTCTTGTTCGGTTGTTTAACCTATCCAACGATGTGATCATTAAAAGCATAATCAATGAAAAATTATCTCATATTTCTGCAACTCCGACCTACTACAGATTACTGTTTCCGATTAATAAAATAATTCCTGGTGTAAGGAGAATTACATCGGGAGGGGAAAAATTAGATTTAATTACTACCCAAAAGTTAAAAGATGTATTCATTAATGCAACTTTTATGAATGTTTATGCTTCAACCGAAGCAGGATCTGTTCTGGCATCTGAAAACGATATTTTTACCATTGAAAATGAGCATATTGGTTTATTTAAGATACTCAATCAAGAACTTTATATAAGTCCAGAACTAATGGGTAAATCAAGTTCATTTAACCTGAAAGAAGATTGGTTTGCCACTGGCGATCTGGTAGAGGTTATATCAGAGAAGCCTTTTTGCTTTAGATTTGTATCCCGAAAAAATGAAATTATTAATGTCGGTGGATATAATGTTAATCCCCATGAAGTTGAAGAAATACTGCGATCTATAGAAACTATTAAAGATGCTAGGGTTTATCCAAAGAAAAGTTCAGTCCTTGACAATATTGTCTGTGCAGATATAGTTAGTTCAGACAAAAGCTTGACTATCCCTGAAATCTATAAGATATTGCGTTCTAGATTACAAGAATATAAGATACCCAGAATTATCAGTTATGTTGAGACTATTCAACTTACAAGGACAGGTAAACAGAACAGATCATGAAGAACATTATTGTTACCGGGGCATCGAAAGGATTAGGTCTTTGTGTGACTAAACACCTAATTACAAATGGCTACCATGTTATAGCAATTAACAGAACCATATCAACGAATCTGAAAAACCTGAAAAAAGATTATCCTGAAAGCTTATCAATTATTATGTTTGACTTAGCAAATGTGAATCAGATTCATTCGGATATTTTTCAAAAAGAATTGGGATTTAATAGACCAATCCATGGGTTTATTAACAATGCTGCAATAGCTTATGATGATATAATTTCAAATTTAGACTATAAAAAATTGGAAGAAATGTACAGAGTTAATGTATACTCTCCAATGATTCTTACTAAATATATAATCAGGCATATGCTTCTTCATAAGATTTCTGGAAGCATAGTTCATATTTCAAGTATTAGTGCACACACAGGATATAAAGGTTTGGCAATGTACGCGTCTACAAAAGGAGCAATTGAGGCATTTTCATTGAATACAGCAAGAGAATGGGGTGAGAAAGGAATTCGGTCTAACTGTATAGTTGCAGGTTTTATGGAAACAGAAATGAGTTCAGAGTTAGATTCGCAACAAAAAAATAGAATATATAAAAGAACTTGCCTAAAACAACCCACTTCTCAGGATTCAGTCTCTAAAACAGCATTGTTTCTGCTCTCAGACGATTCCTCTTCTATTACAGCACAAAATCTATTTGTTGATTCAGGAACAATTTAAGTACTTACCCATAACATAAATGTGATCGACTAACATACTTGGTATATAACTTAAAAGTTGATTAACTCTGTCTATTAATTACTTCGATTATGAAATTTAATAATATACACGTCACAATTGGAGAAAATGTTACGTTAGGAAAAAATGTAAAAATCGGAGACAATTCGATTATTTATGACAATGTTCAAATTGGCGATAATACAATTATAAGTAATGATTGTGTTATTGGTGAGCCGTTAAGCTCTTACTACTATGATGAAAATTATATTAATCCTCCCACTATCATCGGGTCTGATTCACTAATCAGAAGTCATTGTATATTTTATGCAGGATCAGAATTTGGTGATTTTCTGGTAACGGGTCACAGAATAACTGTCCATGAGAAGACGATTGCCGGCCATCACTGTATGTTTGGTTCATACACGAGTGTTCATGGTTTTTGTAAAATTGGAAATTATAATCGGTTTCATAGTTATGTAAGTATTGGCATGTTGAGTGAGTGTGGAGATTTTGTTTTTATCTACCCTTTTGTTGTCCTTACAAATGATCCAACTCCTCCTTCAAATAAGCTTATAGGAGTTAAAGTTGGGGATTATAGTCAAATAACTACTTCTGCAATACTCTTACCAGGCTGTGAAATAGGCAAACATTCTTTAGTTTCTGCAAATTCTACTGTTAATGGAAAATTTCCTGATGATAGCTTTATTTCAGGGGCACCTGCTAAATTTATTGGAAAATTAAGCAAGATGCCTTTTTTTAATACTGAAAATAAAAAACATTATCCGTGGCCCAAAAATTTCAAAAGGGGAATGCCTTGGGAGTGTATTGATCTGAGTGAAGAAAAATTTTCTTCTCAAAAAAACGATATGTAAATTAAAATCTTAGTGTTAAACTGCCAATGGTTTTTAATGCTTTATTGGTTTCGTGAAGTAACTGTTACGATAAAAACAGACAAAAAAGTATTAACTTTCTGAATAAAAAAAATAGAAATTAGGCTATTGTTATAATACAAAAAGCCTATCTTAACAAGTTAAATCAAAAAAGTTGACTTTGATTTTCAAATAAAATTATA
>CAIWMA010000504.1 GCA_903913645.1 uncultured Bacteroidales bacterium
GGTTCTTCGGCAACCATAATATCATTTTCGAGGCGTATGCCGATTCCTTCTTCCGGAATATAAATACCCGGCTCACAGGTCATAACCATTCCGCTTTCAAAAACTACCTGGCGTGAACCTACATCATGTACATCGAGTCCAAGGAAATGGCCTGTTCCGTGCATATAAAACCTGAAATAAGCCGGTGAGTCGGTTGTTTGGTTTTTTATATCAACTACACTTATCAGCCCTAATCCCAGAAGTTCCTTTTCCATTATTTTACAGACTTCGCCATGCCATTTTTCAATGGAAGTTCCTGGTTTTAACATTGAAGTTGCGGATTTCAAAATGTGAAGTACAGCATTATAGACCTGGCGCTGCCGTGGGCTGAATTTGCCATTGACAGGAATTGTCCGTGTCATATCTGCAGCATAGTTTCCATATTCGGCACCCACATCCATCAGTAGCAGATCGCCATCCTTACACGTATTGAAATTAGTATTGTAATGGAGGATGCATGCGTTGGCACCCGAGGCTATTATCGGAGGATATGCATGGCCTGTGCCTCCTTTGCGGATAAACTCATGCGTATATTCGGCTTCAATTTCATATTCGAGAACGCCAGGCTTAACAAACTGAAGTACCCGGCGGAAACCATCATTGGTGAGGTTGCAAGCTTTCTGAATCTGTATAATTTCCTCCGGTTCTTTTATAAGCCGCATTTCAGTAATCATTGGCGCAAGCCGCTCATAGGTATGAACAGGAAAGTCCTGTAACATCTTAGCCGCAAACCGAACATCGCGTGATGGTACTTCAGTAATAAATTTGGGGTATTCGTTTTGGTTCAGGTACACAACCTGCACTCTCGACATCAGGTCGCGGAGCGTAATTTCAAACTCATCAAGCCATTTCACATTCTTTATTCCGGAAACCTCGCTTACCTGGTCCAATGTATATTTGTGCCCGTTCCAGATCACCATCAGGTCGTTGGTTTTCACAATGAACAGCATTTCGCGCATACCCTCAACTGGATGTTCAGGGCATAATGTCAATATGCATTTCTCCTGATCAAGTCCGGTAAGATAAAACATATCAGAATTTTGCCTGAAAGGATGTGTCTGATCTCCCGATCGCGGCATTTCATCAGTTGAGTTAACTACAGCCAGCGAACCCGGTTTCAGCCTGTTTACAAGCTTTGCACGGTTACTGATGTACATTTCTTTACGGATAGGCAAGTATCGCATTTTGCTGGTATTTAATTAGTTGAAGGACAGCTAAAGGAATCTTTTAAAAAAAAACAATTTTTATACCTTATGCGCTGTATTCAAATAGTATTGTTTCTATATTTGTTCCACTCTCAGGCAACCAAAAGTATGAATTATTTTCTATGCAAAATTTATTGTTGCCTGCAAATATCAAATCAATAGTCTTATGGGCAATAAATTAATATCTTACTCATCCATCACCAAAAAAGTTGTGATGGCCCTTGCCGGTCTCTTTTTAATTTCGTTTCTGGTTGTTCACCTGGGAATAAATCTTCTTCTTCTAAGTAATGACGACGGAGCCTCCTTTATGGTTGCTGTCGGATTTATGACAACCAATCCGTTGGTAAAAATCATGGAGATCTTCCTGATGGGCGGTTTTGCCATTCATATGGTTATCGGTGTTTTTATCCAGATACAAAACTGGCTGGCTCGTCCCGTCCGGTATAAAGTTGCAGGATATTCGCACCTTTCGTTTTTCTCGAAATACATGATCCATACCGGCGCAATTATTTTTATTTTCCTTTGCATTCACTTTACAAATTTCTATTTTGTGAAACTGGGATTGGTAAATCCTCCTACTGGTGTAGGAAAAGAAGATTTTTACCAGATGGCAACTTTGCTTTTCGCAGATAGGTTTTATGCCGTTTTGTATGTTGTGCTGATGATTTTCCTGGGATTTCACCTGCACCACGCATTCCAGTCGGCATTTCAAACTCTGGGGCTTAGTCACACCAAGTACACTCCTTTTATTAAAGTAGTTGGCACAATCTATTCAATCGTGGTGCCACTTGGATTTGCAAGCATTCCGTTGTTTTTCATTTTCATAAAGTAACAGGCATTTCAAATGGCTGATTGTCAGCTGATAAAAGTATAATTTGTATGACAAAACTTAATTCAAAAATACCACAGGGGCCTGTTGCTACAAAATGGAGCAGTTATAAGGACCACATTGCCCTTGTAAACCCATCCAATAAAAGGAAACTTGATATTATCGTTGTAGGTACGGGGCTTGCCGGTGCATCGGCGGCTGCATCACTTGGCGCTTTGGGGTTTAAGGTAAAAGCTTTCTGTTACCAGGATAGCCCGCGGCGTGCGCATAGTATTGCTGCTCAAGGCGGAATAAATGCCTCAAAGAATTACCAGAATGACGGCGACAGTGTGTACCGTTTATTTTACGACACCATTAAAGGCGGCGACTACCGTGCCCGCGAAGGCAATGTTTACCGGCTGGCTGAAGTAAGCGGCAGCATCATCGACCAATCTGTTGCGCTTGGCGTTCCATTTGCCCGTGAATATGGCGGACTTCTCGACAACCGTTCGTTTGGCGGAGCACAGGTTTCGCGTACTTTTTATGCACGCGGACAAACCGGCCAGCAATTATTACTTGGTGCCTACAGCGCCATGAGTCGCCAGGTCAGCCTAGGAAACGTGGAATCCTATACCCGTCACGAAATGCTCGATGTGGTAATTATCGACGGACGTGCCCGTGGCATTATTGCCCGTAACCTGGTTACAGGTGAAATTGAAAGACATTCGGCTCATGCTGTGGTTCTTGCCACCGGTGGTTACGGTAATGTGTTCTTCCTTTCCACCAATGCAATGGGCAGCAATGCCACCGCCATATGGAAAGCATATAAAAAAGGTGCCTTTTTCGGAAATCCCTGTTTCACACAAATTCATCCTACCTGTATCCCTGTTCATGGCGATTTTCAGTCGAAACTCACATTAATGAGTGAAAGTTTGCGTAATGATGGTCGTATATGGGTCCCGAAACGCAAAGAAGATGTGGATGCGCTTCGTCATAACAAAATGAAACCTAAAGATATTGCTGAAGAAAACCGCGATTATTACCTCGAACGCCGTTACCCTGCATTTGGTAACCTGGTTCCGCGCGACGTGGCCTCACGTGCAGCAAAAGAGCGCTGCGATGCCGGATTTGGGGTAGGAGAAACCGGGCTTGCAGTTTACCTTGATTTTGCAGATTCCATCAAACGCCTTGGCTGCAATGTAATTGAAGAACGTTACGGCAATCTTTTCCAGATGTACCAGAAGATCGTTGATGAAAATCCTTATGAAAACCCAATGATGATCTATCCAGCAGTGCATTATACCATGGGCGGGCTTTGGGTTGATTATGACCTGATGTCGACAGTAAAAGGATTGTTTGTTGCCGGCGAAGCCAATTTCTCCGATCACGGAGCAAACCGTTTGGGTGCTTCTGCTTTGATGCAGGGACTTGCCGACGGATATTTTGTACTTCCTTATACCATTCAGAATTACCTTGCCGATCAGATTAATGTTCCCCGTTTCAAAACCGATCTTCCTGAATTTGATGAGTCGGAAAAACAGGTTCAGGCTCGTCTGCAAAAGCTTTTCGATGTAAAAGGAACCAAACCTGTTGATCATTTCCATCGGCAGTTGGGCAAAATAATGTGGGAATATGTTGGAATGGCCCGCAATAAAGCAGGTCTTCAAAAAGCTATAACACTGATTCGTGAAGTCAGGGCTGAATTCTGGAAAGATGTCAAGATAACCGGAGAATTCAATGAGGTAAATCCCGAGTTGGAAAAAGCTGGTCGCGTTGCCGATTTCATTGAACTTGGCGAACTCATGGCTATTGATGCGCTGAACAGGGAAGAATCCTGTGGTGGCCATTTCCGTGAGGAATACCAGACTCCCGAAGGCGAAGCATTACGAAATGATGATGATTTCATGTATGTGGCGGCTTGGGAGTACATTGGTGATGATAAAACGCCTGTGCTTAACAAAGAACCTCTTGAATATGAAGCGATTGAAGTTAAGCAACGAAACTATAAATAGTAAATAATTAAGGAATAGCGGTTTAGATTTAGGGAAAAGTAATAATCAATATCACCCACCCTAACCCCCAACCCCTAACCCCTAAAACCTTTCTAAAATGGATTTTACACTCAAAATATGGCGTCAGAAGAATGCCAAGGCCAAAGGCAAATTTGTCACGTATAAAATAAACGGGATCAGCGACAGCAGTTCATTCCTCGAAATGCTTGATGTGTTTAACGACCAGCAGGTGACTAAAGGCGAAGATCCTGTTGTTTTTGATCACGATTGTCGCGAAGGCATTTGCGGAACCTGCAGCCTGTATATCAATGGCCGTCCACACGGACCCGATGATGCAGTTACCACCTGCCAGCTGCATATGCGCAAATTTAAAGATGGCGATACCATCGTTATTGAACCATGGCGTTCCAAAGCCTTCCCTGTTATCCGCGACCTGATGGTTGACCGCCAGGCTTTTGATAAAATTATACAGGCAGGTGGATTTATTTCGGTGAATACCGGGGGAATTCCTGATGCCAATGCAATACTCATTCCAAAACAAAACGCTGATTCATCAATGGATGCGGCGGCATGTATTGGCTGTGGCGCTTGTGTTGCAGCGTGCAAAAATGCATCAGCTATGCTGTTTGTTGCTGCTAAAGTTTCGCACTTTGCATTGTTACCTCAAGGAAAAGCCGAAGCTACCCGCAGGGTTCAGGCAATGGTTGCTAAAATGGATGAACTTGGATTCGGTAATTGTACCAATACCGGAGCCTGCGAAGCTGAATGTCCGAAAGAAATATCTATCGAAAATATTGCACGTATGAACCGTGAATTTCTGGGAGCAAAAATAGGTTCGCAGAAAAAAGTTGTTAAAGAAGGCGGATTCTGATCCGCCTTCTTTTTATTATCGTTTACCCGATTATTGATATTGCATTTCTACCGTTCACTAAGCTGAAAAAATATAGTTTTTACCTGATTGTTAACTTTTTAATTATTAATGATTAATCATCCATTTCTTCATGAAAAAACATCTTCTGACAGTTATTCTGCTAGCAGGAATTCTTGGAATTATCCGAGCAGAGAAAGCACCAATTAAATTCGGACAAATTAATAAAGCAGATCTGATCAACAATATTTATGCGCCTGATACAAGTGCCCCGGCAGTTATATTGTGCGATTATGGATATTTTACCGAAAGCAGGTTTCAAATGGTTAGGACTCTGCGTATAAAGATTTTTAAAAAAGAAGGCTACGACTGGGCTAACCAGACTTTCAGTTCTGATTCCAAGACCAGTATTAAGGGAATAACCTACAACCTGGTTGATAACGAAATTGTGGAAACAAAACTGAAGAACGAATCCATTTTTAAAACCAGGGTAACCGACGACATATACGAGATCAGGGTTGCCATGCCTAATGTAAAAGTTGGATCTATAATTGACATACAGTTCATGTACGATGGAATCCCGTCGGAATGGGACTTTCAGCAGGAAATTCCTGTTGTTCGGAGCGAACTGGTTCTGGAACCCAGCACCAATGTTACCTACAGCAAAAACTTTTTCGGATACATCGGGCTTACATCCCGAACCAACGACAGGTGGGTATCAGAGAATGTGCCTGCATTTAAACCGGAACCCTATATGACTTCCTCAAAAAATTACAGGTCCCGGTTAGAATTCGACTATGAATCTGTATCGTTCCCCGGATTTTACAAATCATACACAACAACATGGGATGCTGTACGCGATTTGCTTTACAACAGCACTTACTTTGGCACCGTTTTAAATACAGATGGTTATCTCAGATCAGTTGCTAAGGACATAAAAGCACGAAGCACAAGCCAGGAGGAGATGATAAAAATGGCTTACGATTACACCAAGCAAATTAAATGGGATAAAACCAACAGGTTATATACGGATAAAACATCACTGAACAGTTCATTTAAAGAAGGCAAAGGTAATTCGGCTGAAGTAAACCTGGCATTGGTGCAATTGCTCCGCAAACTCGATTTAGACGCTGCACCTGTAGTGATGAGTACGAGAAGCAATGGCAGGCTTTCGGCTGTTCGGCCGAGTTATAATAAGCTCAATTATGTAATTGCAGCAGTTCTCACTGAAAAAGATACTTTACTTCTTGACGCTACTGAAGATAACTGCCCTTACTACATGCTGCCTATGCGTGCATTAAACGGGCAAGCTCAGTTTATGGATAAAAACAGAACCGGTTGGGTGCAGCTTACAACTAAAAAGAAAGATAAACAAATGGTGGTTTATACCATGGCAATCGGAGATGACCTGAGTTTAAAAGGGAAATTATCCTATTCCAAAGGCGATTATGCAGCACTCGATTTTCGCAATGATTACGAAGATTTTAACAGTGATGATGAATATATTACCAACTTCAAGGAAGGAAAAAAGGGGCTTAAGGTTTTATCACACAAAATCAGTAATATTGATAGTCTGTATCTTCCGGTCAACGAGGATTTCGAGGTAGAGATAAACAATATTGTTAGTGATATCGATGGCGAATTGTATATCATGCCTCTGTTATACGATCAGATCAAAGAAAATCCGTTTAAAGTGAGCGACAGGAAATATCCTATAGATTACGGGTATGCCCGCGATAAAACTATCGTTTTAAATTATACATTCCCTGCAGGGTATACGATTGTTAACCTTCCGACTGCAACTAACATGAAATTACCTGGCGACGCAGGCTCATTTGTCTGCAAGTCGAGCGTGGCTGATGGAAAAATATCTATTTCATATAAACTCAGCATCACCAAAAGTGTAATACTTCAAACAGAATATGCCGACCTCCGCGAATTCTACAACCAGGTTGTAGCCAAGGAAGCTGAACCTATTGTACTCAAGAAGATTTAAATAATCGTTGATCATTTTTAAATATATTCAAGTCATTGGATTTCAATCGCTAATGTAAATATACAATGAAAACAAAGTATCTCTTTCTTACCTGTATGCTCATGGCCAACTTATTAACTTCAACCGGACTATTTGCCGGCGATATAAAATATCGTGTTGCCGATATTCCCAAAGCATTGCTGAAAGATGCCAAGGCAGTAGTGAGAAATGAGGATATCACAGTTGAAATAAAATCCAACGGGAAACTGGTTCAAACTGTAAAATATGCCATAACCATCCTTAACAAGAATGGGGAAGAAAACGGATATTTTCGGCATTCGTATGATAAGAACAGGAAAGTCAGCGCAATAAAAGCCCAGCTTTATGATGAATCGGGAAAAGAGTTCAAGAAAAAAGGCGGTTTCGAGACCCTCGATTATGCGATGATCTCTTCGGGAAGTATTTATGATGACAACCGAATAAAGGCCATCACTCCTGAACAGTATGAATATCCGTATACCATCGAATATGCATATGATGTTACCTATTCAGGTGTTATTCAATACCCCGGATGGTTCCCGGTTTCTGATTATAATGTCGCAGTCGAAAATTCAAAGTTTACTCTTATTGTTTCGAAGCAATCTGTCTGCCGCTACTATGAAAAGAACATTTCATCAAAAGTTCAGACCTCCGGCACAGCAGAAAGCAATATCTATAGCTGGACACTAACTAATAAGGCGGCTTTTAAAAACGAAAATTTCAGCCCGGCGCTCAGCGATTTTGTACCCATGGTAATGATAGCTCCGTCGCAGATTAATGTTGAAGGTTTTGAAGGAAATATCGAGACGTGGAAAGGATTCGGTGAATGGATTAACGAACTAAACAAGGGCAGGAATAACCTGAAAGATGAGGCCAAAAATAAAATCAGGAAATTGGTTGAAGGCATTTCAGATGATCGAACCAAAATAAAGATTCTGTACGAATACATGCAAAATAAAACCAGGTATGTAAATGTATCAGTCGGTATTGGCGGTTTTCAGCCTTTCGATGCCGAAACTGTCGACCATCTCTCTTATGGCGACTGCAAAGCATTATCCAACTATATGAAATCAGTTCTTGAGGTTGCAGGTATCAATTCCTGTTATACCCTGGTACAATCCGGGGAGGATAATCCTATAATTTACACTGATTTCCCCTCTATCCAATTCGATCATGTTATTCTTTGTGTACCAATGACTACGGATACCATATGGCTTGAATGCACCAGCCAAACCAATCCATTTAACTATATGGGGACTTTCACTGCAGACCGACAGGTACTTGTAATTAATGCTGATGGTGGTAAATTGGTACAATCGCCGTCACTCAAAGCTGAATACAATCTCGAATGCCGCAAAACAAAAGTCAATCTCGACCAAACCGGAAGTGGTTCAGCTGAAGCTAAAAACAGCTTTCATGGCGCGACTTACGATTCATATATGCCTATCCTGATGAGCGACCAGACAGACAGGAAGAAAATGGTCACCAAAAGAATACACATTCCGAATTTTGAACTCGACAATTTCAATATCCAGGAAACCAAAACAGAACATCCTTTTGTAACGGAACATCTAAACCTGACCATTACTAACTATTGCACCCGGATTGGTGAAAAAATGATGCTCTGCCTGAATATGATGAATAAACTAAGTGAATCACCTTTCCAGGCTACTACAAGGGAAAACATAGTTTCAATCAAATGGCCGGCTTATGAAGTTGATACTGTAACGTACAAACTTCCGAATGGATATACGCTGGAGAAAATTCCGGCAAAAATCAACCTGCAGTCCGACTTTGGACAATACACAACCGAAGTTACAAAATCAGGTTCCACCATACAATATGTACGTGTATTTAAAGTCTTTAAAGCTGACCATCCGGTTGACAGATATGATGAAATTGTTACTTTCTTTGATAAAATAGTTACAGCGGATGAGAATAAGGTGATTCTGACAAAAGTTCTCTAAAAAATCATTCCTGACTTTTGAATTTCTGCCTTCTTCCTCCTGCTTCAGACAGTCAAAAATATCTTACCTTTGGCCGTAAGTTTTCCCACTTCACCAACTTATGAAATTCAGTGATATCGTCGGCCAGGAGCCTTTGAAACAGCGCCTTAAACGGACCGTACTAGACAACCGCGTGAGCCATGCACAGCTTTTCCTAGGGCCGGAAGGATCGGGCAAACTGGCGTTGGCGCTTGCTTATGCCCAGTACATCAATTGCCGCAAACGCACACCTGAAGATTCGTGTGGCGAATGTCCTTCGTGCAAAAAATACAGCAAACTCATACATCCCGATCTTCATTTTATTTATCCGATAAACAAAACAAAGGAAGTTGACGATAAAAATGTTCTCAGCAAGGACTTTATCATTCCCTGGCGTGAATTTCTGCAGCAGAATAATTATTATGTTTCGCTGCCCGATTGGTACGAGAAAATCGGGATTGAAAAGAAACAGGGAATGATCAATGCTGAAGAAGCCGACGGGATTAACCGTTCGCTGGCGTACAAAGCATACGAAGCAGAGTATAAAGTGATGATCATCTGGATGGTTGAAAAAATGAACATTACTTCAGCCAACAAACTGCTTAAAAACCTGGAAGAGCCTTCGGCCAAGACGCTTTTTATCCTGATTTCCGAAAACCAGGAACAAATAATTGCAACCATTCTTTCGAGGGCACAACTGATAAAGTTTCCGCGATTACAAGATGCAGATATTCAGCAATCTCTTGAGCAACAATATGAAATAAATACTGCTGATGCTTCAAAAATTGCCCGGCTGGCCGACGGGAATTTCACTGCCGCGTTAATGCTTGCGGGGAAAACGGGCTCAGGCTCCATTTCCCTTGCAACCGAACACGAAAGATTTCTCACCTTCCGCGAATGGATGCGGCGCTGCTTCACTATTTCAAAGGATCTGAAAGAATACGATAAATTGCAGGAAACTATTCCGCTCCTGATTGGTGACGGAAGCCGTGAAAAGCAAAAAGAAATGCTTGCATACAGTCTGGATATGTTCAGAGTTTGCCTGCAATACAATGTTGGCAACCATCACCTGGTTAAACTGGATGGCGAGGAGCTTGCCTTTGTTAAAAATTTCTCACCTTTTATTCACCCCCGAAATATCGAAAAATTCGATGAGGAATTGAACCGGGCTATCTTTCATATTGAGCGGAATGCCAATGCGAATATCGTTTTAACCGACCTTTCGCATCTCATTGCCAGGATATTGAAAATTCCGGCAACGCCTCAAGTCAAAAATGTGTAAATTTGTCAATTCATACCGGATCATACAAAGCATTTATCAGGCATTTGAAGGATTCCGGGATATACTATAACAGCAATACCTTCGTTACTCATTCGCTGATGTTTCAGGAGGAATATCTTAAACTCAACATGGACGAAAACATACAACCCAATATATCAAACAAGGAAAATATCGGATCAAGAGGCTGCTGTGCAAATAGCAACCCTTTGATTGGACGGGCCGGTGCGGAGCAAAAATGCGCCAAACTTTCTACTTACGATTGGCTTAGTAAACTTTCTTTGCCTGGAAGTACCGGAAAATTCGATTGTGCCGAAGTAAGGTTTAAAAACAACCACAAAGACTTTTTCAGGATTCCCACCGGGCTTTCTGTTCATAACGGTGATATCGTTGCTGTTGAAGCATCGCCCGGCCACGACATAGGAATAGTAACGCTGACCGGTGAAACCGCCAGGTTGCAGATGATTCGTAAAAACGTAAATCCTGCAAAAGAAGATATCCGAAAACTATATCGCAAAGCCAAGCAAGCTGATATTGATAAATGGCTGCATGCCATCTCGAAAGAACACGATGCCTTATACAAAACCAGGGTAGCTGCACTGAAGCTTGGTCTTAAAATGAAGGTGAACGACATTGAATACCAGGGTGATGATACAAAAGCGATCTTTTTCTACACCGCCGAGGACCGCGTTGATTTCAGGGAACTGATCAAAATACTGGCTGACGAACTGAAGATCAGGATAGAAATGCGGCAGATCGGAATGCGGCAGGAAGCCAGTCGCCTGGGTGGCATAGGTTCCTGCGGGCGTGAATTATGCTGCTCCACATGGATAAGCGGTTTTCACTCGGTTTCAACTTCATCGGCCAGAGTTCAGCAATTATCATCAAATCCGCAGAAACTTGCCGGGCAATGTTCGAAACTTAAATGCTGTCTCAACTACGAAGTTGAAGCTTACAACGATGCGTTGAAAGATTTCCCTGACGAAAATGCCGTACTTAAGACCAGGCAAGGCGATGTTCTTTTACAGAAAATCGATGTTTTCGGCGGAACTATGTGGTTCGGGTATAAAGGCAAGGAACACGAAATGTTTGCGTTAACAGTTAGCCGGGTTAAAGAAGTAATTGCATTAAACAAATCAGGCAAAATACCTGAGAAAATAGAAGATTTTACGATCAAACAGGACAAAAAACCTGCCATCGGACTTGTTGTTGCTAGTGAAGATCTATACCGCTTTGATAAAAAGAAATAACTTTTATTAGTTTGATGACAGACAATTTATTAATGGCACTCAATAAAATCAATTCCCGGCATTTGTTTGTCCGGATGACCTTACTAATAATTACCATCACTCTTCTTGCCACTGCCTGTAATAATGATGTTTTTCAAAATGAATCCGTTCACCTGAAAAACAGCAGGTGGAAAGCGGATGATACACTTTTTTATAATTTCAATTCGAAAGATACACTTGCCACGTACGATTTCTATTTTGAAGTCCGTAACACAACGGATTACGATATGCAAAACCTGTATTTGTTTATAACTGCATATTATCCGGGCAATACATACTCCCGTGATACGGCCGAATGCATTTTGGCTGCAGCTGATGGCAAATGGTTTGGCAAAGGAATGGGCAAACATAAGGATAACAGGTTCCTTTTCCGCAAGGGTGTCCGTTTCCGCAAACCGGGAAATTATATTATCGCCGTTAACCAGGCGATGCGAAAGGATACGCTGAATGGCATTTCGGATGTTGGAATCCTGATCAAGAAACAAGCATATTGAAACTAGATTTTGCCGACTGATAGTATTAAAACTATGAAAAAAAATATGAATGAAAACGAATGGGTGAAATGGTTCTGGAAATGGTACCTGATCTCCCTGTTGTTTATTGCCTTGTTTTTTGTAGCCCTTTCCATTGGTTGGCTGGGCTTTATGCCATCCTTCGAAGAACTCGAAAACCCAAAGAGTAAACTTGCCTCCGAAGTAATTTCTGCCGATCAGAAAGTTCTTGGTTCATTTTACCTGGAGAACCGTTCGAACATACATTATTCCGAATTATCACCCTGGCTTATAAAAGCCCTTATTGCAACCGAAGATTACCGTTTTGAACAGCATTCCGGAATTGATGGGAGGGCGCTTATACGTGTTGCCATGGGTATGATAACCGGCAAAAACAAAGGTGGCGGAAGTACTATTACACAGCAGTTAGCGAAAAATCTTTTCCCGCGCGAACAGCACTATACCGTGATAGGTACAGGCTTTGCAAAACTTAAAGAATGGATCACAGCTATTAAACTCGAACGAAACTATACCAAGGAAGAAATCCTGGCTTTGTACCTTAACACCGTTGATTTCGGGAGTCTGGCGTATGGAGTGAAATCAGCATCTAAAACCTATTTTGATAAAACACCGGCCCAGCTAAATTTACAGGAATCCGCTGTTTTAATTGGATTGCTGAGAGCACCATCGTATTATTCTCCTATCAGGAACAAAGAGCGGTCGAAAAAACGGCGTGAGGTGGTGCTGAACCAGATGGTTGAAAATGGGTATCTAACTCAAAGGCAATATGACTCCGTTCGTGTCCTTCCACTCGACATGTCGCAGTATACACTGCAGGATCACAACAGCGGACCCGGTACCTATTTCAGGGAATACCTCAGGGAAGCCCTGATGGCGGAAAAACCAGAAAAAGATAATTATGAGGATCCCGATGATTTCATGGCCGATTCGGTCAGGTGGCTACGCGATCCTGTTTTTGGCTGGGTTTCGAAAAACAAAAAAGCCGACGGCACGTATTACAATCTTTATAAGGACGGGCTTAAAATATACACTACCATTAATTCGCATATGCAACGCTATGCGGAGGAAGCTGTAACCGAGCATATGTCGCTTGATTTACAGCCGGCATTTTACAAGCACTGGAAAGGAAATTCACATGCGCCTTTTGATTTATCGGATAGAAGCGAAATCCAGAAATTACTGGTTTCCTCAAAAAAACGTTCGGACCGATACCGCAGTATGAAAAAAGCCGGCTTGTCGAACGATTCAATCGAACTGGCATTTAAAACACCTATTCCCATGCGTGTTTTTTCCTGGAAAGGTGAAATTGATACCGTAATGAGCCCGATGGATTCCATCAGGTACCACAAATGGTTTTTGCATGCCGGGCTGATGTCGATGGAACCGCAGACAGGTTATGTAAGGGCTTATGTCGGCGGAATAAATTTCAGGTATTTTAAATATGATCACGTTGTTGTAGCCCGCCGTCAGGTTGGATCAACATTCAAACCTTTCGTTTACACGGTTGCCATGCAGGATGGGCAAATGTATCCCTGCTCCCAGGTGCCTAATGTACAATATTCGATA
>CAIWMA010000505.1 GCA_903913645.1 uncultured Bacteroidales bacterium
AGGATAAACCAGGACATGGGATTTCGGATTTCGGATTTCGGATTTCGGATTGGCATGATAAATCCACAATCCGCAATCCGAAATCATAAATTATTTAAGCCCGCGACAGTGCCAGTTTAGTCATATTCGTAAAATTGGTTTGTCGTTCTTCGGCACTTACATGTTCCCCTGTAAGTATGTGGTCGCTAACAGTTAACAGAGCAAGAGCTTCAACTCCTAATCGTGCTGCAAGCAGGTACAAGCCGGCAGATTCCATTTCAACAGCCAGAGTTCCGTAGTTTCTCCAAAGTTGATAAGCATCCCCTTCTTCAGGAAAATGATAGAAAAGATCGGATGACAGAATATTGCCGGCTTTCAGAGGCATATTCATTTTTAAAGCATTTTCAGATGCAAGTTGTATGAGGCGGTAACTGGCAGTAGGAGCGAAGGTCATGCCGGGGAAATGCCTGCCTACAGAAGATGAATCGGTAGATGCACTTATTGCCATAACAACATCGCGCAATTCCACTTCTTCAAGTAAGCCACCGCAAGTGCCAATGCGGACAAGTGTTTTTACATGATAATCATTGATAAGTTCGCTTGCATAAATCATGTGCGACGGCAGCCCCATTCCGGTTCCCTGTACCGAAACGCGTTTCCCGTTATAATAACCGGTGTATCCCAGCATTCCGCGAACGTTATTATAACATACCGCATCGGTTAGTAATGTTTCAGCAATATGTTTTGCCCGTAAAGGGTCGCCCGGAAGTAGCACGAAATCAGCTATTTCGCCTTGTTTTGCTTCAATATGTATACTCATTCCAATAAAAATAAGGGTGCAAATATACTTACAAAATCTATGCTGTATAATTTTATTCTGCTTTATTCCAGTAATATTATTTTACATTCGACGCTAAAAAACGCATTATTTGTGACGGTTATTTTTTTTCAAAAAAAATCCATGTAATGTTAGTTTACGGGGTAGAATATTTTTTAAACTATTTAAAATCAATAGTTTAAATCCTTTATTTGCCTGTTTTTTTGACTGAAAAAGCTAAATATTGAATGCAAAAAAAATCAATAGGGGAATACCTATCTATATTTGTGAATATAAGTATTGACTAATTAATGGCAATATACCTCTTAAACTGGCAGAGAGTAGAATCTAGAATAATTGCGGGAATGTTTTACAGGTATAATATCTTTTTTTATGAATTCCCCTATTGAATTAGGAATTACCCGACATCAGCTTACAATGTTGAAATCACTGATTGATAAACAGTTGGATTCAAAAGGTATTTCAAAGTATGATGAACGGTTTCTTGGTAAAACGCTACTAAAACGGATTGGGGAAATACATTGCAGCAATGCAGACGATTACCTTGAGCTAATCATGCACAACACCGAAGAAGCCTCGTGTTTATTGAATTCACTCCAAGTAGGTTACAGCGAATTCTTTCGTAACAGCCTTACATTTTCTGTTCTGGAAAAGATTATACTGCCATTACTAATACAGAAAAAGAAAGATTCAAGAAGGAAAGAAATCCGTATATGGTCATCAGCCTGTGCCGGTGGTCAGGAATCGTACAGCCTGGCAATATTAATGGAGGAGTTTAAAAATGTGGGCTCTGAGAAAATCAGCTACCGCATTTTCGCTACTGATCAAAACGAATCATTTTTAAACGAGGCCCGCAAAGGCTATTACTCGGAAAATGCATTAAATAACATGAGTCTGGAACGTCTGCACCATTGGTTCACCAAAAAAGGCGATACATATACGGTAAAACAGGAACTGAAAACTAACATAGATTTCTCCGTATTTGACTTGTTCAGCGAGCAACTGAGTTGTCCGCCTGCAAGTATTTTTGGCGAATTCGACCTGGTAATATGTGCCAACCTCCTGTTTTATTATAAAAACGAATTCAGGCAGGCTATTCTCGAGAAAACAGGAAATTGTTTAGCAAACGGAGGATACCTGATTACAGGTGAAACGGAGAGGCAGATTTTAATAGATTGCAATTACAGAGAGGCATTTCCGGAATCAGCTATATTTAGAAAAAAGTAGTTTCCTGTCGGATGACAGGTATGGAAAACGCGGGAAACACTTTGAGTACGCGGATGTTGAATTAAACCCGGATAACTTGGATTACATTGTTCTTACACGGTTGAAACTCGAAAAATCACCCGACAAGGGCTTTTGGCATGCTCTCACTATTAACTACCAGAAAAATTGAATCCATGAAAATAAAAGATATCAGTATTGGAATAAAGCTAATAATCAGCTTTGCTGTGCTTTTGCTGTTTGTAATTATGCTCGGTATAGTTTCTTACCAGCAAACCAACAAAATTCATCTTCAAACGGAAGACATGTATAAGCATCCGGTAATTGTGCGGCATGCTATAGGTGAGCTAAGTGTAGACGTCCTTCAAATGCGTTTGTATATGAGAGGATTGACTACAGCAAAAAATGATAAAGAAATAGAGGAAATCCTCGAAAGAGTGAATTTTTATAATACCGATTCAAAAAAACAGATCACTATATTGAATGACAGATATCTGGGACCAAGCTCAGATTTGGACTCTATTTCAAACAGTGTTATTCAGTATGAAGCCATACGGACCGAAACCATGAGGCTGCTCAGGGCAGGAAAGAGAGAGGAAGCCCTGGTACGGAACAGCCCAGAGGGTATAGCAGGCATTCAACTTATCAAAATTCTAAAGAGCATAGGAGTCGTTGATGATTTTGCCCGAATAAAAGCAGAGTCATTATACAATAATTCCATAAACTTAAACAACACAGTTCATTCTCAGCTATTTCTGCTTATTGCTTTGATCGTGGTACTTTCACTAATTATCTATTATTTTTTGTTGCGCAGCATCAGAAATCCACTAAGTGAACTAACCGATGCTACCCAAAGTTTTCACAACGGCGATATGGGTGCCCGGTGTGGGTACGAATCACAAAACGAGGTTGGAGTGCTATCGGCGTCCTTTAATATTTTGGCAGAAAATATTCAGTCCACTATCAGTTTGAATGAAAAAATTGTAAGCCTTGCACAAATGTTTTTGAGTAAATACGAGGTGAAAGAATTTTTCGAGGATACGATTAGTGCGCTTGCCGCACATACAGGCTCGCAAATGGCCGCAATTTACATGTTAAGTGAGGATAAAAAATCATTTGACCATTTTGAATCTATTGGAGTTGACAACAATGCGCGGCTATCATTTGCCGCTGACAGATTCGAAGGCGAATTTGGTGCAGTTCTGTCGACATCCAAAATACAGCATATAAAGAATATTCATGAGGATACACGCTTTGTCTTTCACACAGTAAGCGGAAAATTTATTCCGCATGAAATTATTACCATTCCGATAAAAACAGATAATGAAGTAGTTGCAATTATTTCGCTGGCGAGTATAAGTCCCTATAGTAAGCAAGCAGTTCAATTGGTAGAAGGTATTTTTGTTACGCTTAAGGCCAGGGTCGAAGGGATAATAGCCTACCACAAGATGAGATTATTTTCGGTAAAACTGGAAAATCAGAACCGCGAACTGGAAACCCAGAAAACTGAACTGGCATCGCAAACGGCTGAGCTGGCAGAGCAGAATACGGAACTGGAAATGCAAAAAAAGCAACTTAACGAAGCCAACCAGCTTAAAACCAATTTTTTATCGAATATGAGCCACGAACTGCGTACTCCGCTTAATTCGGTAATTGCGCTTTCGGGAGTGCTTAACCGCCGGCTTGCAAACCAAATCCCGGCCGAAGAATACAGCTACCTTGAGATTATAGAAAGGAACGGGCGGAACCTGCTCGC
>CAIWMA010000506.1 GCA_903913645.1 uncultured Bacteroidales bacterium
CATCGGCTATGGAAAAACCACA
Organism: uncultured Bacteroidales bacterium; assembly: GCA_903913645.1. GTDB lineage: Bacteria > Bacteroidota > Bacteroidia > Bacteroidales > UBA4417 > UBA4417. The sequence goes on from CAIWMA010000506.1 coordinate 23, forward strand.
GATACTTTATCGATTAACTTTAAAAATCCGCCTGCATATACAAAACCCGGGGTGGATTGGTATTGGATCAGCGATCATATTTCAAAAGAGGGCATTACAAAAGATCTCCAGGCTATGGCCGATGTGGGCATTGGCGAAGCGTTGATCGGGAATATTGATGAGATCAAACAGAAAGGAAATGTAAAAGCACTTTCAGAAGAATGGTTTCAGATGATTGAATTTGCCATTCGGGAAGGCAAACGCTTAGGGGTGAATATAGGATTGTTCAACTCACCGGGCTGGAGCCAGTCGGGTGGCCCATGGAATACACCGGAACATTCAATGCGTTATCTAACCATGTCGGAAGTGAGGGTGAAAGGACCTTTGAAATATTCCGAAAAATTAGCACAGCCAACATCTCAGTTCCAGGATGTGGCACTACTGGCATTTGCCGCCCCGCTCAACGATGAGGATAATTTGTCATCCGTTTCGTCTGAGATCAGTTCACAGCCTGAGATCAAGAATTTAACTAACTGGTTCGATGAAAATTTTTCAACAGAAACATACCTGCCGGTTTCCCCTTCAAAATCAATATCAATTGATTTTGAACAATCCAAGGCAGACACCGCCCGAAGCCTCACACTTTATCCTTCGCATACTTCCTTCAGTGCGAAATGTGAAGTACAATTTCTGCTAGATGACGGATCATTTAAGACGGCCAAAAATTTTAGCATTGAACGGACAAACAACAGCAACAGCGTAGGTTTCCTGCCTTTTGCACCTATTTGCGAAACCTTCGAATCCATTTCGTCTAAACATTTCCGGTTGATTTTCTCCAATATCAACGGAAATGCCGGGTTTACTGAAATTTCACTTTCCGGTGCCGCCCGAACGGATCGGTTTATCGAAAAACAACTTGCAAAACTCTGGCCAACTCCGGCACCGTTGTGGGATGCTTATTTGTGGCCGGTTTCCGCAGAAATTGATAATACAGCCCTGGCTGTCAACCCAGTGAAAGTAATAAATATTTCTTCAAAAATGAAGAATGACAGCACGTTGGAATGGGATGTGCCTGCCGGCGAATGGATCATTCAGCGAATTGGAATGACGCCAACCGGGCAGAAAAACGCCCCGGCATCGGTGGAAGCTACCGGGCTGGAAGTGGATAAAATGAACCGGGAATGGGTAGCTTCGCATTTCGATGCCTATATCGGCAAAATCATCAATCGCCTTCCGGCAAATGACCGCACTGCGCTAAAGCATATTGTGGCCGATAGTTACGAAACCGGGGCACAAAACTGGACGGACAATTTAGCTGCCGATTTTCAGAAAAGATATGGTTATGATCCTCTTCCTTATCTACCTGTCATTTTTGGAAGGTTAGTAGGAAACGCCGATTTGTCTGACCGCTTTTTATGGGATTTGCGACGGTTGATTGCCGATCGGATTTCGTATCAGTACGTTGGTGGTCTGCGTGAAAAATCAAATGAATATGGGCTAAAACTTTGGCTCGAAAACTACGGTCACTGGGGCTATCCGGGCGAATTTCTGCAATATGGCGGACAAAGCGATGAAATCAGCGGGGAATTCTGGACGGGCGATGAACCGGAAGGTTTGGAACTTCGGGCAGCTTCGTCGGCAGCTCATGGTTACGGGAAAAATATTGTTCATGCCGAGGCATTTACTTCAGCTGGGCCTATGTGGAATTTTGAACCATGGAGTCTGAAAAAAAGAGGCGATTGGGCAGCCACGAAGGGAATTAACCACTTTGTAATGCATGTTTATATTCACCAGCCTTATGAGGAAAAAGTTCCGGGAATAAATGCCTGGTTTGGTATTGAGTTTAACAGGAACAATACCTGGTTCTACCAGTCCAAAGAATGGATTGACTATATACGTCGCACGCATTACCTGCTTCAGCAAGGCAAATATGTAGCTGATGTTGCCTATTTTACAGGTGAGGATGCACCCAAAATGACCGGAATACGTGATCCGAAATTGCCCGAGGGCTACAATTTTGATTATGTGAATGCCGAAGTTATTGCAACGATGACCGTGAAGAATGGATGTTTTGTTTTGCCTGATGGGATGAATTACCGGGTGTTGGTTTTACCTCCGCAATCTACCATGCGTCCTGCTGTTCTTAAAAAACTGAAGGAGCTGATCACCGCCGGTGGAATTGTTGCAGGCCCTTCTCCCGACCGGTCGCCAAGTCTGGAGAATTATCCGGCCTGTGATTCGGAAGTCAGCCAAATGGCAAAGGAAATCTGGCAGAATTGTGATGGCAAGAATGTAAAAAAGGTACGTTTTGGACAAGGTACGGTTTACAACGGAACGGATTTAACCACTGTATTTAGAGATTTAGAGATTTCTGCTGATCTGGGAAATTTAGATCTTACGCGTCTTGCCTGGATTCACCGTTCAGTACCCGGGGCCGAAATTTATTACATTTCCAACCAAACGGATGAATCGGTTCAGACTTCACCCACATTCAGGGTGGCTGGTTTACAACCCGAATTATGGAACCCAGTTACTGCCGGATACAACGATTTGCCTGAATATAAACAAGGAAATGGGAAAACCATTGTACCACTTGAGTTTGCGCCGCGCGAATCTTACTTTATTGTTTTCAGAAAAAAAAATGCTACTCCAATTATAAACCCAATCAATTTTGTTCGCAAAAAAGCAATCGGTGAACTTGGCGGATCCTGGACAGTTTACTTCGATAAGAAATGGGGAGCGCCGGATTCGGTTGTTTTTGACAAGCTTGAAGACTGGACCAATCGTCCTGAGTCCGGAATTAAATATTATAGTGGAACAGCTCGTTACCGGAAAATATTTGATGCACCAGAATTCGCAAAAAACATACCGGTTTTTCTAAATCTTGGCGCATTTAATTCATTGGCGGTTGTAAAACTAAACGGTCATTCATTAGGCTTAGTTTGGGCTGAACCCCATAGAATTGATATTTCAAGATACCTGGAAAAGAAAGGCAATGTCCTGGAAATTGAAGTCACGAACACCTGGAATAACCGACTGGTGGGCGATGCCGCTTTACCAGCTGAAAAACGGTTAACCAACGCCACCACTTCGCCGGATGCAAATGCACCGTTAATGCCTTCAGGTCTACTTGG
>CAIWMA010000507.1 GCA_903913645.1 uncultured Bacteroidales bacterium
CTGACATCAATTGCCGGAGCTTTCTCTTTTTTTTCCGCTTTTTTCTGTGCCGATAGTGACCCGGCAAGAGCGAACCAGAAAAGTAAAAGTCCAATAATTTTGTATTAATTTGTAAACAACTGATGAATCAGAAATTATTTGATTACAAAAACTAGATAATCTTGAACGCTCCCGTGAAAGGCATAGTAATAAAATCTACAGGAAGTTGGTACATTGTAATGACGGGCGACAAAAAGCTTTGCAATTGCAGGCTTAAAGGGCAGTTCCGGATACATGGCATACGTACCACGAATCCTGTAGCAGTGGGCGATCAGGTTGAATTTAAGTGGGAAGGTGCCGAAGAAAACGGGATAATTACTGCAATTGAGCCCCGCACAAATTATATAGTCCGCCGTTCAATTAATCTCTCCAAGTCGGCACATATCATTGCTTCTAACATCGACAGGCTGTATATCGTTGCTAGCATTATGCTGCCTCGTACGTCAACCGGTTTTATCGACAGGTTACTGGTAACCGCTGAAGCTTATCACATACCGGCGGCTTTGATTTTTAACAAAATTGACATTTATACCGACGAAGCTTTGACCAGGTGCAATGAATTGATGGAGTTATACAGTTCTTTAGGCTATCCTTCGTATGCTGTGTCAGCGCTCAAAGGCAAGGGAATTGAAACACTTCGCATTGCACTTCGCGACAAAGTAAATTTATTCTCAGGCCATTCAGGCGTTGGGAAATCTGCCTTGATAAATGCAATTGATCCACTGCTGGCCATTAAAACCGGCGAGATTTCATCGTACCATAATAAAGGTATGCATACTACAACATTTGCAGAAATGCATCCACTTTCATTTGGCGGTTATATGATTGATACACCTGGTATAAAGGAATTTGGCCTGGTTCATTTTGAAAGCCAGGAAATTAGTGAACGTTTTCCTGAGTTTCGGGCTTTGCTCCCCAATTGCAGGTATAAAAACTGTACGCACAATCACGAACCGGGTTGTGCTGTTAAAAAAGGACTGGATGAAGGGATCATCAATCCTGAAAGGTATCACAATTATCTTGGACTTCTTAACGACGAGAGCCTTGATGTTGCTGAATATGTATAAGTTTATTGCATCAAGTTTTGCTAAACCGGTTAATTATATTAATAAGTATTGACACATCATGAGAACAGTTATTCAAAGAGTTACAACATGTACCCTCAGCATTGAAGGTCAGGAATATAGCCGGATTGGTTATGGATTACTTGTGCTTGTTAGTTTTGAGGACGCAGACACTTCCGAAGACAGGGAATGGCTTTGCGGTAAAATAACCGGTTTACGTGTTTTTGACGACAGTCAGGGTGCGATGGATCTTGATATTCGCGATATCGGAGGCGAAATTATGGTGGTTAGCCAGTTTACATTGCATGCTAGTACCCGGAGAGGCAACCGCCCATCCTATAGTAAAGCTGCCCGCCCCGACGTTGCAAAGCCAGCCTACGATGCATTTATTGAATCTCTTGAACTTAGTCTTGAACGCAAAGTGGCTAAAGGCCAGTTCGGTGCTCATATGGAGATTGATCTGGTGAATGATGGGCCTGTTACCATATTTATTGATACTAAAAACCGGGATTAGTTAGTGCCGTCCCTTCGATTCAACTGATAAATAGGTCAGTTAGCAATAATTCTGTTCCGCTGAAAATAATTAGATGGACAATAGTTCAATAATCTTAAATAAGGAATCGCTCGTGGTACTTTGTGCTATCTGTCATGCAAAATGATTTCCTTCCAAACCATCTGTAACGGTTTTTAGCAATTAACCGGTATATTCCGTCCCTTAAGAATCGTGGGACAATAAAAAGTAAACCCAGAATATTCCAGGGGAAACAAAGATAGGAGCTAAGCTTTAAAACTGAATTGGAATAACTGTATAAAATATTATCCTCCAGCAGGAATAGTGAGTCAGACTGTGTAAATTTATAGCCAGCTGATTTTATTACTTCTGAACCAGTTATTGATTGTAAAGAAGCGAATCGCAGATTTCCGGAACTGTTATGCTTAAGTAAAAATTTCACAGAACTGCTGCACAGTGAACATTCGCTATCAAACAAAACTATGGGTTGCTTATTTGCCAGATCGTCATTTAATTTTAGTATTTCCCGGTTTTTCATTAGTAAAATACACCTTGTTTAATGAGTAACATTTCGTTAAATTTGTTTGTTCAATTTTGGTGCTGATTTTATAAAAAAACAGCAAAAAAAGACGCCAGAAGAATTTTCTGATATATTTAGAAAATTGAATGTTTTTTTTATCTTTACGAAGAATTCAAATCATTAAAATCAGCATAATAGAATGAATACAGGTAAGATTGTTTTTGAGAATGGTAAATTGCAAGTCCCTGATTGTCCGGTTATACCATTTATAATTGGAGATGGAACAGGCCCGGATATCTGGAATGCTTCTGTCAGGGTTTTTGACGCAGCAGTGGAAAAAGCGTATAGCGGGAAACGGAAAATAATGTGGAAGGAAGTTTTGGCCGGCGAAAAAGCATTTGCGACCACCGGTAACTGGCTTCCCGACGAAACCCTTGAAGCATTTAAAGAAAACCTGGTTGGTATAAAAGGACCTCTTACAACCCCGGTTGGTGGCGGTATCAGGTCACTGAATGTTGCTTTAAGACAGATATTGGATCTTTATGTTTGCCTTCGTCCCGTGCGTTGGTTTCAGGGAGTTCCCAGTCCTGTTAAAAGGCCTGATAAAGTGAATATGCATATTTTCCGCGAAAACACTGAAGATATTTATGCAGGGATCGAATACATGCATGGCACTCCGGAAGCTACCAAAATGATCGACTTTCTGATTAACGAAATGGGAGTAACCAAAATCAGGTTTCCTAAATCGTCATCAATTGGAATCAAACCTGTTTCTGTTGAAGGTACTGAACGACTGGTTCGTGCAGCTATCGAATATACAATCAGTCATAAACTTCCTTCGTTGACCATAGTTCACAAAGGGAACATTATGAAGTTCACTGAAGGTGGATTTAAACAATGGGGTTATGCATTGATTGAACGCGAATTCGGCGACAAAACCTTCACCTGGGCTCAATACGACCGTATAGCTGCCGAACAAGGCCGCGAAGCTGCAGACGCTATTCAGCAAAAAGCGGTTGCTGATGGGAAAATTATTGTTAAAGATGTAATTGCTGATGCTTTTCTTCAACAGATTTTACTCCGTCCTGATGAATATTCGGTAATAGCTACACTAAACCTGAATGGTGATTATATTTCGGATGCATTGGCTGCCATGGTTGGAGGAATCGGAATTGCTCCGGGAGCAAATATTAATTATCAGAATGGATTCGCAATCTTTGAAGCTACTCACGGAACAGCTCCGAAATATGCCGGTCTCGACCAGGTGAATCCAGGTTCGGTGATCCTGTCGGGTGCTCTTATGTTCGAATACCTTGGCTGGAATGAGGTAGCCAAACTGCTGTATGATTCGATGGAGAAAACCATTGCCAATAAAACAGTAACATACGATTTTCATCGTCTCATGGAAGGTGCCACTAAACTGAAGACTTCAGAATTTGGAACAGAAATGATAAAAAATATGTAATTGGTAGCTGCCATTGTAAAATGTCAGCTCGCTTATTACCAGAATACAGGTGTTTTTACAAACTTATAATAATCAATTTTATGTCGTTCAGACTTAAAGACAGGCTTCACGAGAAAATATTGGAATGGCGTCCACGCACGGAAAAGCTACTGAAGGAATATGGCAACGTTGTCATCGATCAGGTTACCATTGGGCAGGTAATCGGCGGTATGCGGGGTGTCAAGGTATTATTGACTGATATATCCTACCTCGATCCGAATGAAGGAATCAGGTATCGTGGATTGACGCTTCCCGAAGTGTTCGAGAAACTTCCGAAACCAAAAGGGGCCGAAATGCCTTATGTTGAAGGACTCTTTTACCTGCTTGTCACCGGTGATATCCCAAACGAAGAAGAACTCCAGGATGTTATTGATGAGTTTAACAAACGAAGGATTCTTCCACGTTATGTTTACGAAGTTATTGATGGAATGCCATGCTGCAGTCACCCAATGGCTATATTTTCAGCTGTAATTACTACGCTTCAGCGCGAATCGCTGTTCGCAAAAAAGTATGCTTCAGGCAAGTTGCATAAACTTGATTATTGGGATTCTACTTACGAAGATGCGCTCAATCTCCTGGCTAAAATGCCGGAAATTGCAACTTATATTTACGCAAAACTCTATCGCGACGGCAAGCGCATACAGTCGAATCCATACCTGGATTTTGGTGCCAACTTCGCCCATATGATGGGAATTGGAAAGCCTTACGATGATGTGAGCCGTATGAATTTTATTATTCATGCCGATCACGAAGGCGGTAATGTAAGCGCGCATACCGGCCATCTGGTTTCCAGTTCATTATCCGATATTTACTTGAGTATTGCAGCCATGGTGAACGGTCTTGCCGGCCCGCTACACGGTTTAGCTAACCAGGAAGTTTTGCGTTGGTTACAAGGTGTGATGGAAAAAATGGAGGACCGCATTCCTACCGAAGAAGAAATGAAGAAGTTTGTGTGGGATACACTAAAGTCTGGACAGGTTATTCCTGGTTACGGCCATGCTGTACTTCGCAAAACCGACCCAAGGTATACGCTTCAACATAACTTTTGCCAGACTCACCTGAAGGACGACCTCATGTTTAAATACACGGATATGTTGTATAAGGTAGTCCCGGATATTCTGCGCGAGCAGGGTAAAGCGAAAAATCCATGGCCTAATGTTGATGCCCAGTCGGGTGTTATACAATGGCATTATGGAATAAAAGAGTACGACTTTTATACCGTTTTATTCGGAATTGGACGCGCTATCGGGATTACAGCAAATCTCATCTGGGACCGTGCTTTAACCTATCCGCTTGAGCGGCCTAAATCGGTAACAACTGCAATGCTCGAGGATATTGCTGCTGGCAAAGAAGTTATTATTGAGGATTAATTTCAAATTGATAAAAGCAAAAAGCCATTCTGACTCAGGATGGCTTTTTGCTTTTTACATTTTACAGCCTTTTATATTATAACTTCAAAATTACTTTGAACAAACGATTGCAGATCAGGAAAAAATTCCCTGAACTCCTGATGGAATTCAGGATATCCGGCTTTCAGGTTTACTACTGCTAATTCCATGTTTGATTCAAAAGTTGTCCGCCGCGACATCCCGTTAAATGCCTGTTGCATTCCATCGAAGCTGCCGTACGACAATAACCAGTTTTGTTTTTCCATGAAAAATAACAGTCGGGCTGAGCGCTCAGGGAGAATGGATTGGAATGTATTCAGAATATCATACCTCGTTTTTGTAAAATCCGGTAAATCCTGAACCGAATAATCATCCCAGTGAGCTGAGAGATAATGGTCATAGTACATATCAACGATTACCCCGGCATATTTCCGGAAATCGGCCCTCAATCGTGTTATACTTTGTTTTACTATTGGATGCTGATCTGTAAATGTATCAATGGCACGATGCATCGAAATCCCTTTTCTGATTTTCTCGGAATATTTTAAAATATCACTGCCTTTTACATGGTCAGCAATAAAGTTTCCAAGTATCATTTCAGGATCTGAGCCTGCTAAGAAGAGATGTGCCAGATAATTCATTTAATTTTTAAAGTATTTTTGGTTTAAACAAGTTAACGTTCACATGTTCCAATCAGAATTTGAGTTCCTGAATCTCACACTCCCTTAACAATTAACTTACTACTATTAACTTTTTCAACAAGGTGCAAATATATCAAACAGCTGAAATACTTAGGTGTTCAAAAGAGCCGTATTATAAAAAAATTAGAGAATTCGCAAATTCCGTGAATTACTGAAAATATTTTTCAAAAGTACTTGTTAATCATTATCAATTCGTGTACGTTTGCGGCATTATTTCAGTCGTTAAAGAATTCACAATATGAATCAGAAATTAATGTTGCTAGGTGATGAAGCAATTGCGCAGGCAGCTATAGACGCCGGGATATCAGGTATATATGCATATCCCGGAACGCCTTCAACTGAAATAACTGAATATGTAATCCAGTCTGCAGAAGCTAAATCAGGTAAAATTCGTGCCGGTTGGTCGACCAATGAAAAAACTGCCATGGAATCTGCACTCGGAATGTCGTATGCAGGCAAGCGGGTTATGGTATGTATGAAGCATGTGGGTTTAAATGTGGCTGCCGATCCTTTTATGAATTCGGCCATCACAGGTGCTAATGGCGGACTGATTGTGGTTTCCGCTGATGATCCTTCTATGCATTCATCCCAGAATGAGCAGGATTCACGTGTTTACGGACAGTTTGCATTACTTCCTATACTCGAGCCGACTAGTCAGCAGGATGCATACGATATGGTTCATTATGGATTCGATATGTCAGAAAAACTTGGTGTTCCTGTTTTGATGCGAATTACAACCCGATTAGCCCATTCGCGGGCAGGAGTTGTTCGTAAACCAACGAGGTTGCAAAACGAAATCCATCTTCCTGAAGATCACAGGCAGTTTATACTATTGCCATCCAATGCCCGCCGACAGTATAAAACACTTTTGCAAAAGCAGGAAGTATTTGAGAAATATGCGTTGGAGTCTGGCTTCAATGTGTTTTCTGATGGCGAAAATAAAGAACTGGGAATTATAACTACCGGGATAGCCTATAATTACCTTCTGGAAAATTATCCTGATCGTATTATTCCATTCCCTGTTTTAAAAATTGCTCAGTATCCTGTTCCGCATTCAATGGTGGCGGAAATATACAATTCATGTGAAAAGTTGCTTATCCTCGAAGAAGGATATCCGATCCTTGAAGAATCCATCAAAGGCTTCTTGAATACAGGCAAAACTGTTCGTGGCCGCCTTGATGGCACGGTTCCTAGGGATGGGGAACTTAATCCCAATATTGTTGCGCTGGCGCTTGGAATGCACGATACTCGCGGTATTGATATTCCATCCATTGTAGTTGGCAGGCCTCCGTCACTTTGCAAAGGTTGTCCACATATATATTCATACAATGCGCTTAACGAGGCACTTGAAGTTTTTAGTAAAGGAAGAGTGTTTTCGGATATAGGATGCTATACACTTGGTGCACTCGATCCGTTTGATGCAATAAATACGTGCGTCGACATGGGAGCTTCAATAACCATGGCTAAAGGCGCAGCTGACGCCGGTTTGCATCCTGCAGTTGCCGTAATTGGCGACAGCACGTTTACGCACAGTGGAATCACCGGTCTTATCGATTGTGTGAAAGATAAGAGCCAGATTATGATAATGATCCTTGATAACGAAACTACAGCAATGACGGGTGGGCAGGATTCATCTGCTTTCGGCAGAATCGAAGATATTTGCCTTGGTGTAGGTGTGAAGAAAGAGCATATTTTTATACTGGATCCGTCTCCCAAAAGTCATAAGGAAAACCTTGCGATTCTGAATCAGGAACTCTGCTACGAAGGCGTTTCCGTTATCATTCCACGCCGGGAGTGCATTCAAACCTCAATCAGGCATCACAAAGAACATCAGAAATCAGAAGCTTTATTGAGTGAAAATTAAAAGTATGAAGTTCAGGGCTACTGGAGTCGGGACATATGGAACCAGGCTTACCATATTTTAGATTGAATTGTAATTTTTCAGATCATTAGCTGCAAAACACTTTAATTATGAAAAGAGATATTATTCTGGCTGGTGTTGGCGGACAAGGCATACTCTCAATAGCAACAACTATTGGAACAGCTGCCCTGCACACAGGTTTGCATCTTAAACAGGCTGAAGTTCACGGAATGAGCCAGCGTGGTGGCGATGTGTCATCAAACCTGAGGATTGCCGATCACGAAATTGCGTCGGATCTGATTCCATATGGAAAAGCTGATCTCATTATTTCTGTTGAGCCGATGGAATCGCTGCGTTACCTTCCCTTATTGGCACCAGGCGGTTGGCTGATTACGAGTACAAAGCCGTTTATCAACATTCCGAATTATCCTGAGATGGATAAGCTGATAATGGAAATTGAACACATACATAACCATATCGCCTTGGATGCTGATGAAATTGCCAGGAAACTGGGTTCAGCAAGGTCGGCAAATATGGTGATACTTGGGGCCGCGTCTCCATTCCTGGAAATAGAATATTCCGAATTACAGGATGCGATCCGGCAAATTTTCGAAAAAAAGGGAGAAGAAATTATAGCTATGAATCTCAATGCCTTACAAGCCGGTCGCGATTTTGCGGAAACCCATATGAATTAGTATTCTTTTTACCTGGTGACCTATTAATGATTAGGTGTTCAGAATTTTTTATAAAATATTGCAAGGCAGGTCTTAAAATAAAAAAGAGTGGGGGATACCCTGCTTTTTTTTTGAGAAGACAAAAGAAATACGGAATTTTACCGCTTACTGAATAAACGAAGCTTTTAAATAATACTAAGCACTGGATTTGATGGAATGGAATAAAAAGAGAATAAGACTAATTATCACGATAGGAGTGATTATTGTTGCATCAGTCGTGGCCCTTGTAGCTTTTAAAGATTTTATTTTTGAACCTATTGTTCACCCTGTAGCTAAAATTGCTCAAAAAATTGAATATGGAATCGTTACCGACTCATTCAAAATTGACCGTGATGAAATTAAGTCAGGTGATTATCTTGGTGGAATATTTACCCGGCTGGGAGTTGATCCCAAAATCGTTGGGAAACTGAATACCTATACCGATGGAATTTTCGATATCCGAAAACTAAGGACAGGCAATACCTATACTGCCATGATGAGTAATGACGGCAGTAATAAACTGAGGTATTTTGTGTATACAATTAATGATACCAGTTATGTGATTTTTGATTTCCGCGATTCGCTGCATGTGCACAACGGGGCTAAGGAAGTGGTTAGGAAACTTAAATCTATTTCAGGTGTGATAAATTCGTCACTCTGGACAACTATGCAGGAGTCAGGTTCAGATCCTAACCTTGCAGTGGCGCTTGCTAATATTTATCAATGGTCTATTGATTTCTATGCCATTCAGAAAGGCGATTCGTTCAAAGCCATATATGAAGAGCTTTCCGTTGGTGGAAAACCAATAAGTATTGGCGAAATACATTCTGCCGTTTTTAGTCATAATGGCAAAGCATATTTTGCATACAGGTTTGAGCAAGGAAATATAACAGACTATTTTGATGAAAACGGGCAAAACCTGCGAAAAGAGTTCCTAAAGGCGCCGTTAAAATTTTCGCGTATTACTTCAAAATTCTCAAATAGCCGGATGCATCCTATTCTTCGAATTCGTCGTCCACATCATGGCGTGGATTATGCAGCTCCTAAAGGAACTCCTGTTCATACTATCGGTAATGGCACAATTGTAAAAGCAGCCTATTCTGGTGGAGCTGGACGATTAGTAATGATAAGGCATAACAACGGATATTCAACTTCGTATATGCACTTAGCCGGTTTTGCACCAGGTATTCATCCGGGAGCCAGTGTAAGCCAGGGACAGGTAATCGGATATGTTGGAAGTTCAGGCTTGTCGACAGGAGCCCATCTTGATTTCAGGGTGTTTAAAAATAATGTTGCAATGGATCCGCTCAAAGTTGAATCTCCACCGGCTTTACCGGTTAATTCGAAGTACAAAGCAAGCTTTGATTCATTGAAAGTACAGTATGAAAAAAATCTGAGTTTAATTAAATGATATAGCGTTTTATTATTACTGGGTTAGACGTAAACTACCAAACATTTCATTTAAATAAAATGTATTAAAAGATTCCATAGCCATTTTACGGCGGATCTTTTGGATACTTTTTTTATGGGAAAATCTTCGAATAAAAATGTTTTACTCTGTTTTTTAAAAAAAAATCTATTAAGTGTGGTAAGCTATTAGTGTCGATCAGTCCGAATACAAAAATAGCGACTGATAGATACTATCAGCCGCTATATACTTCTTCCTAAAGTGCCTATTTTGTGATCTTTATTTCCACCCGGCGATTTAGTGCACAACCCTCTTTAGTACTATTATCGGCTACTGGTTTGCTTTTACCGAAGAATAACTTTTCAATCTTCGTGGATGTCATACCTTTTTTCGTCAGATATTTAATTACGTAATCCGCACGTTTCTCAGATAAACGGAGATTATATTCATCAGACTCTCGGTTATCAGCATGTCCGGAAATTGAAATTGTAGCATCTGGATGCGCGTTCATAAAAGCAGCAATTTCATCCATTTCAATATTATACTTATCCATAACAACAGTTCCATCTGAATGGAAATATACGATTTTTTCTAGCAGTGGTCCTTTAATTTCGGGGCATCCTTTGTTTGCAGCAACTCCGGCTACCTCAGGGCAATTATCTTTGTTATCAGGAATGCCATCAGCATCGGTATCAGGACACCCGGCAAACTGGATCAATCCTTTTATATCCGGGCAAGCGTCCTCAGTATCAATAATACCATCACCATCCCGATCTGGACAGCCAGCAAGTTCCTTTTTACCTTCTAAATCCGGGCATTTGTCGTTTTTATCAGCAATACCATCATTGTCTTTATCAGGGCATCCGTTAAGTTCTGATTTACCAGCTGAGTTTGGACAAGCATCCTGGCTGTCGATTATTCCATCACCATCCATATCCGGACAGCCTTTAAATTCTGCTTTTCCGGCTACATCCGGACAAGCATCATCTTTATCAGCTATGCCGTCATTGTCTCTATCAGGACAACCTGCTAATTCTACTTTACCATAAGATTCCGGACAAAGGTCAACTTTGTCTTTAATACCATCATTATCAGTATCCTCAATACCAAATTTAATTTGTAATCCGGCAGAGGCATAACTGTAATGATCGTTATTTTTTGCACCATTCGAAAAATCAAGTGCATCACTATTAAATACAATATGATCACCATATTCAAGATTTATTGCCAGGTTATAACTCAAACGAAAAGAAGCTCCGCCTCCAACCGGAAGAAACAACGCATGTTGAGTCTTAGTATGTGAATCAACAACAGTTGAAGGTGTTATCGTTTCAAGAGTGGACTTGAACGAATTGAACCCAGCGCCACCAAAAATATAGAAATTTACAAATCTTTTCTCATTGTATCCAGCAAAAATATCATTGATATTCAACGTAATATTCAATGCTGCATCCCAAAGATCAGAATTAAGTTTGCGATTTTGATCTTCTCTTTCACCGTGTAGTGTAGTTTTTAGAAACTGTCCGCGTACCCCCAAAAGAGGGCTGATCCTGTAGCCTAAAACTCCTCCGTAGCCAAGTTTAAAATACTTATTTGTGAGGTTCGGCTTATTTATATCTCCAAAATACTGGCTCACACCAATATTGGGCTGTAAATACAGATATTTCTTCATTTTCGAACTACCTTGTTTTTCCTGTGCCCAGGTTGAAACAGAAACCATGTTCATGGCAATAATTAAAAATACAAATAAAGCTGTTCTGATCTGTTTGTTTTTCATAATTGTAAATTTTAAAGAAATTCAATAGGTATAATCATACAAATATATACAAAGTATAGATTATTCGGTTAACTCAAAACATACAAATTCCCATATTGAAAAGCAATGATGTTTATTAGTTATGGAGGTTCCTAAAAGAGTATAAATCATAATCATATTAATGCAATTGGATTTACACAACTTTTTGATTTTTTATGATAAGGTACATTTATATCACAAACTGATTTACTGGCTTCAAGGCAAAAAAAAGACTGGTTATTACACCAGTCTTTTTCGGCTTAACTATTTTCTGTTATTTTATAGACCTGATTTCAACCCTACGGTTTTTAGCGCGTCCTTCAAGAGTTCTATTTGTGGCAGCCGGGTTCTTTTCACCAAAGAAGGATTTCACTAACCTCTCTTTATTGATCCCTTTCTTAGCCAGATAATTAATAACATAGTCGGCGCGTTTTTCTGACAGTTTGAGATTATAAGCAGATGGTCCTTGTGAGTCAGCATATCCTTCGATGGATAAGTTCAGGTCAGAATATTTTTGCATTACTGCAACTACTTCGTCCAGATCCTTTATGAATTTAGTAACCAGAACTGTTTTGTCAAAGTTAAAGTACACGATTTTGAAGTATTCGATCTTTTTGATTTCAGGACACCCAAAGTTTGAAGCTACACCAAATACATCAGGACATTTATCATCTTTATCGGCAATACCGTCACCATCTGTATCCGGGCAGCCTTTAAACTGAGCCAGGCCTTTTACGTCAGGACAAGCATCGTCGTTGTCAGCAATTCCGTCACCATCACGATCGGGACATCCGGCAAGTTCTTTTATACCGGCAGCATCGGGACATTTATCATCTTTATCTGCAATTCCGTCATTATCTCTGTCAGGACATCCGTTAAGATCTTGCTTTCCTGCAGCATTGGGACAAGCATCCTGGCTGTCGATTATACCATCTCCATCTGTATCCGGGCAACCTTTAAATTCTGGTTTACCAGCTACATCCGGACAAGCATCATCTTTATCTGCAATTCCGTCATTATCTTTATCAGGGCAACCGGCCAAGTTATATTTGCCAAAAGTTTCAGGGCAAAGGTCATCTTTATCCCAAACTCCATCGCCATCAGTATCTTTAACACCAAAGTTAATCTGCAATCCGGCTGAAGCATAACTGTAATGGTCATTATTTTTTTCTCCGCCATCGGTCAAATCGAGTTTCGTACCACCTCCAAATATAATATGGTCACCATATTCGAGGTTCACAGAGAAGGTATTACTTAGTCTGAAAGAGGCACCTCCGCCTACGGGAAGGAAGAAAGATTTTTGCCTTTCAGAATGTTGATCAATTAATGCTCCGGTTGTTAAATCTTCAACTTTTGATTTAAATGATGTTAGTCCAGCTCCAGTGAAAATGTAAAAATTCAGAAACCTCTTTTGGTTATATTTAGCAAACATATCATTGATGTTGATAGTTAGATTAAGGGCTCCGTCCCAGAGGTCCGAACTAAATTTTTTATTCTGATTAGATCTTTCGCTGTATAAATTAGCTTTAACAAACTGCCCTCTCAATCCGAAAACAGGGCCGAGTTGATAACCCAAAACAGCACCATACGCAAATTTCGGGTGTTGATTCCAGGCATTATACTTATTAAGGTCGCCAAAATACTGGCTAATGCCAATATTGGGCTGCAAGTACAAATAACCCTTAAAAGGAATATTCGTACTATCGTTTATTGCATAAGTTTCCAAAGAGAGACATTGCAGCACAATAATTATTAACGCAATTATTGACAAACGTGAGATGCCATGGGAGTTATTCATAAAAGACGTATTAAATAATACTCATAAAATCAAATTATTCACAAATATAGTTAAAAACGCTAATAAATACTAAATCAAATCCGTTTTTATCAACAAATCAAAGTTAATAGAGTTCTTTTACAGACAATAAAATGAAAATAATTGGACGTAAATAGGGTTTGATATACGATATATTAAACAGTAACATTTGAACATCAGATTTACCAGATAAAAATATTTTAATATTATTTACTGCAGGTAGCTCTTAAACCTGGTATAAAAATGGTATAAAACAATAGCTGCCGATACTGATACATTAAAGGAATGTTTAGTTCCAAACTGTGGAATTTCAACACAGGCATCCACAATTTCCATAACAGATTCGCTTACACCTGTGACTTCATTGCCAAAAACCAGTGCTATTTTTTCTGAAACATCAGGAAAATAATCTTCCAGATTTGTGCTATCAACAGCTTGCTCAATTGCAATAACCTTATAACCAGCATCTTTCAATTTATTCACTGCTTTTGAAGTTTCATCAAAATATTGCCATTTAACGGACTCGGTTGCGCCCAATGCAGATTTATTTATTTCCCTGTTCGGAGGAGTTGCTGTAATGCCACACAAATATAATTCCTCAATTCTGAAAGCATCCGAAGTTCTGAAAATTGACCCTATATTATGCTGACTCCTCACATTATCAAGAACACAGATAACAGGAAGTTTGTCGAGTTGTATAAAATTTTCAACACTAACCCTGTTGAGCTCGTCCATATTTAGTTTACGCATACCCTTGATTTTACCAGCAAATTTATATGTTTTTTGAACCTGCCAAATGTAAAATTTATTAACACTTTGGACTGGTTATGAATAATCCTGACAGATAATCATATATTTGCCATAACAAATAACTAGAACTTAGGTGGCAAAAAGTAAAGAAACTGAAGAAATCGTGGTAACGCCACTAATGAAGCAATACAATACCATCAAGGCAAAATACCCTGATGCACTACTATTGTTCAGAGTAGGTGATTTTTATGAAACCTTCGGTTCAGATGCAATAAAAACATCAGAAATACTCGGAATCATTCTTACCCGACGGGCCAATGGTTCGGCAGCATACATTGAACTTGCCGGATTTCCTCATCATTCGCTTGACACCTACTTGCCGAAACTCGTGAGAGCAGGTTACAGAGTTGCTATATGCGATCAGCTGGAAGATCCGAAACTTACAAAAACGATTGTCAAACGTGGCGTAACAGAACTGGTAACTCCTGGAGTTTCGTACAACGATAAAATTCTCGAGAATAAAGAGAATAATTTCCTTGCATGTATTCACCTTTTACCTAAAGCTTCGGGAATTGCTTTTCTTGATATATCAACAGGTGAGTTTTTGGTAGCTCAAGGTTCTAACGATTACATCGAAAAGTTGTTGCAAACTTTTCGCCCTTCTGAAGTTATCGTTCAGAAAAATAAACGGCAACAGTTTATTAATACTTTTGGCGACAAGTTTTATTTCTCCTATTTCGATGAATGGGTTTTTACCATTGAGTTCACGAAAGAGTTACTGCTCAAACAATTCGGAACAGCCTCGCTAAAAGGATTTGGTATTAACGAACTCGAAAACGGTGTAATTGCTTCCGGAATTGCATTGTATTACCTTTCTGAAACCCAGCATGATAAAGTTCAGCATATATGCAAAATAGCACGTATCGAAGAAGACCATTACGTGTGGCTGGATAAATTTACCGTCCGGAACCTTGAATTGCTGCAATCGCCTAACGATAATGCGAACACACTTCTGGCAACCATTGACCGTACAATCTCTCCAATGGGGTCGAGGCTTCTAAAACGCTGGATTTTACTTCCACTCAAGGACCGGCTACCCGTAACCGAACGTCTTGATATAGTTGACTATTACCTGCATAATGATTCGTTTACAGAAGTGATTGAGCAGAATATTAAAACCATTGGCGATCTTGAACGCCTAATATCAAAAGTGGCCGTCAGCAGGGTAAATCCACGTGAAGTATTGCAGATACGACGTGCATTGCAGGCACTATTGCCAATAAAATCTGCCTGCCTGACTGCTACCCATGAAATCCTGAACCACCTGGGAGCGCAAATAAACCCCTGCGAACTTATTGCCGATAAAATAGGCCAAACCATACAGGATGATCCGCCAACTATGGTTTCGAAAGGACAGGTAATAGCAACGGGAGTTTCGGCTGAACTTGATGAACTTAGAGGGCTCGCTTATTCAGGAAAAGATTACCTTATAAAACTTCAACAGCGCGAAATAGAGAGAACAGGAATTACTTCGTTAAAAGTAAGTTTCAATAATGTTTTCGGCTATTACCTCGAAGTTACTAATTCACACAAAGACAAGGTCCCTCCCGAATGGATGCGAAAACAAACGCTTGTAAATGCCGAACGTTATATTACCGAGGAATTGAAGGAATATGAGCAAAAAATTCTGGGTGCTGAGGAAAAAATATTTGACATCGAGAACAGGCTCTACAATGAGCTTATACTACACCTTGCAGAATATGTGCAACCTGTTCAACTTAATGCGCAACTTATTGCCCGCCTCGATTGCCTGTTATCATTTGCGCGCATAGCAAAAGCCAATCGCTATGTAAAACCCAAACTTAATGATTCCTTTAATCTTGAAATTAAAAACGGCCGGCATCCGGTAATTGAAAAGCATTTACCAACAGGCGAAGAATACATTGCAAATGATGTGACACTGGAAAATGACAGCCAGCAGATCATTATTCTTACCGGCCCGAATATGTCGGGAAAATCAGCTTTATTGAGGCAAACGGCATTGATAGTGCTCATGGCGCAGATCGGCAGTTTTGTGCCGGCAGATGAAGCCATTATTGGCATGGTTGACAAGATATTTACCCGGGTGGGAGCTTCGGATAACATTACATCGGGAGAATCAACTTTTATGGTTGAAATGAACGAAACTGCCAGCATATTGAATAACATTTCGAACCGGAGCCTGATATTACTGGATGAAATCGGGCGAGGTACCAGCACCTATGATGGAATCTCCATAGCCAGGGCTATAGCTGAATACCTGCATGATCATCCTCTTTACCGCGCAAAGGTTTTGTTTGCTACCCATTATCATGAATTGAACGAAATGGCTGCCAGCAAACCACGTATACGCAATTATCATGTTGCTGTAAAGGAAATCGGGAAAAAAGTAATTTTTCTGCGAAAGCTGACACCAGGAGGCAGTGAGCACAGTTTCGGTATTCACGTAGCCCGCATGGCCGGTATGCCGGGAAGCGTTTTGCAAAGAGCAACCAATATACTTTCGCAGCTTGAAAAAAAGCATGTTACTGATGATCAGGAAAATGGGAGTATTACAACGAAAAATGACAAAAAAGGCGATGATATACAATTAAGTTTTTTTCAGTTGGATGATCCCTTGCTGGAGCGCATCAGGGATGATATCATGGCTTTGGATATTAACACATTAACACCTGTTGAAGCCCTTATGAAGCTGAACGAGATTAAAAATTTGCTTAAAAAATATTAGATTAGCTTTTGGAATTGGAAAATGTGTGTATATTTGCAAACCCAAAACGGTTAATAATGCGGAAGTAGCTCAGTTGGTAGAGCACGACCTTGCCAAGGTCGGGGTCGCGAGTTCGAGTCTCGTTTTCCGCTCAGCCAAAAGACCTCCTGTAAGTTACATGGAGGTTTTTTTTCAGGCGCCCGAATGGTGAAATAGGTAGACACGAAGGACTTAAAATCCTTTGGCCATTGCGGCCGTGCCGGTTCGATTCCGGCTTCGGGTACCAGGTCAGATTCCTCACTTTTACAGTGGGGAATTTTTTTTATACTATACCATTAACAGAAATTAAAAATTCCTGAATTTTCTCCAGCAATTCCATTTTACCTACTGGTTTAGTCATATATTCGTCGCAACCAGCTTCCAGGCATTTTTCGCGTATGCCGGTCTCCGCATAAGCTGTTAGTGCTATCACGGGAAGATTTTTCCTAATCTTTTTTATTTGCTGGGTGGCTAGCAGCCCATTCATCTTTGGCATTTTTAGATCCATCAATACAAGCTGGATATCCGTAATCAATGTGCAAAGTTCTACGGCTTCTTCCCCATCTTCAGCTCTTATAATTTCATAATCTTTATCCAAAGCTAATTCAAAAAAGAGAAAGCTATAAGGTTCATCTTCAGCAACAAGAATAATCGGACGCCGCGCGTTTGTATCAACATCTCCTGTAATTAATGGTAATGTTGAATCGGAAATATCTTCAACCCATGGAATGGTGAACGTAAATGTACTTCCTGAGCCTTTTACTGACTCAGCAGTGATTTTTCCACCCAGGATATTTACCATTCCCCTTACAATGGCTAGCCCCAACCCATTTCCTTCGTACCCTCTTGTTGTTGTCTCATCTTCCTGTGAGAAATGCTCGAAAATAATTGATAGCGCTTCTTCACTCACACCACAACCAGTGTCCTTAACATAAAACTCAATAAAATTAATATTAACGGAAACACCTATACTAATACTTCCCTTTTCAGTGAATTTCAATGCATTATCCATTAAATGAGAAAGAATTTTCTTCAGAAAACTCCTGTCTGATTTGACAGCCACCAAATTGAAAGCATCCTGTTTTTCAATCACCAACGAAATTCCTTTTTTGATGCATAAGGAAAGATAATGTTTTTGTATTTCATCCACCAGTACACCAGGGGCAAATTCCTTAATGATAACATCCATATTTCCTGATGTAAGCAACGAAATATCCATGTAGTCAGTTATGGTTTGCATTAGGCGTTTACCGCTTAAATTAAGGATCTCCAGAAATTCCTGTTTCTCTGACTGCGAAAAATTCGGGTCAATAGCCATAGGTGCAAAACCTAAGATTCCATTTAAAGGGGTGCGTATTTCGTGTGAAATATTATTCATAAAAGCCGTTTTGAGCTTATTACTCGCTTCGGCTTTGTCCCTGGCTGCTATTAATTCGAAGTTATTTTGTTCAAGAGCTTTAGTGCGTTCTTTAACTTTATCTTCTAAAATCTGGTTTTGGTTTCCTAATTGTTGCACAAGGTATTTTGTATAAAGAAGGTTCCTGATTCGCAAACCAACTTCAACTAAATCAAAGGGTTTAATTAAAAAATCGCTGGCACCTTCTGAAAGTGCCCTTTGTTTGGCTTCTTTGGTTATATCAGCGGTTAGAACTAAAATAGGTACATACGTATTTGCTAAAACAAATGGTTTAAGTCGCTGCAAAACTTCGAACCCTGAAAGATGAGGCATTGACAGGTCGAGTAAGATCAAATCGGGAGCAAATGATTGATAAATACGGATAACCTTCCTGGGATCAGCAGTTGTTTGTATGCTGGTATAACCTTGCATTAAAAGGAAGCCTTCCAAAACTTCAATGTTTGCTAACTGGTCATCTATGATCAGAATATTTGAGCTTTTCAAGGTGGGGTCAATCATTTTGTTTGTATTAGTAGTTTATTAAAATCCAGTCTTACAAGTTCTCTAATTGTCAATAAACTCATCAATAACGTTGAGATATTCCAGTAAATTAAGCGGCTTTGTCAGGTATTTCCTAGCTCCGGCTTTCAACAGCTTTTTAATCTGGTATTGCATCGCATCAGCACTTATAATAATTACTGGTATGTGCATAGTATCTTTGTTCTCCTGCAGGTTCATCATTACAATGCTGCCATGAATATCGGGAAGGTCGAGATCCAGAAGTATCATATCAGGTGAGTTCGCAATCGCAAGTTGAACGGTTTCACTTCCGGTCGGATTGCCTATAATACGGATGTTAGGCCGATAACTGAGAATGATCTGTTCCACTAATTCGATGTTTGAAGCATTGTCATCAATGTACAAAATAGTCCCTTTTTTTTCTGATTTCGTTACGTTCGCGTTTAACAGGCCTTCATTCCAAAAGGCAAGTTCCTTCCTTGCTATTGCAAGTTCTTCCGCACGAATTTCTTTCTCTTCGTTCTGAAAAGCCAGTTTGGTATTTGCAATCTCTAACTCTGCTGCCCGTTTGGCTTTCTCCTGGTTTTGAAAGACAAGTTCTGTATTTGCAATCACTAACTCAGCTGCACGTTCAGCTTTTTCTAGTTTGTGAAAAGAGAGTTCTTTGTTTGCAATCCGCAGGTCTTCAGTTAGTAGTGCATTTTTAGCCGACTGCTTTTTAGAAATACCAGGACCGTCTGTAGTTGGCAGTTCAATCCAGAATGTGCTCCCTTCTCCTACTACGCTCTTTACTCCTATATTTCCACCCATCGCTTCTATCAGTTTCTTAACAACTGTCAATCCAAGGCCAGTCCCTTCAGTTTCAGTTTTTTCGGCACCAATTCGTTCGAAAGGTATAAAAAGTAGTGCCAGTTTTTCCGAAGGAATACCGATTCCGGTATCAGTTATCGAAATGTGGAGTGGAGCAATTCCTGCTGAGTTCATTTGCATTATTTCGGTTGTAACAGTCACCGAACCGCCGACCCGGTTATATTTTATCGCATTACTCAACAGGTTCAACATTACTTGTTTCAAGCGTTGCAGGTCGGAATTTACATATAACTGGCCTTGGGCCGGAGCAGTAAATATGAGCTGAACCTCACGTGCATCGGCCAATAGCCTTAAAGTATCGATCATTTCGTTGATAAGCCCGAATACCTTCACGTGCTCCAGCGATATTGAAATATGACCTGCTTCTATCCGCGATATATCAAGCACTTCATTAATCAGACCAAGTAGGTGTTTCCCGCTTTTCAGAATATGATTCACTCCTTTGCGATGTGCCGGATTCAGTTCGCCCATTTCCATTAATTGAGCAAATCCAAGTATCGAATTCATAGGAGTACGCAATTCGTGGCTCATACGCGAAAGGAATTCGCTCTTGGCAAGGTTGGCCTTTTCCGCTTCAATCTTTGCCTTTTTAATCTCATCCTCAGCAAATTTGCGATCGGTGATATCAATGGCAATTCCTCCAAGCAGCGGGTTTTGGTTTTCGACAGGGATAATAAATTTTTGTGTTTCGTAATGATGCAGGATACCGTCAAGCGTTGGAAAACTCTCTTCAATTTTTTGATACCCGGATTCTAAGGTTTTTTTATCGTCTTCAATAATCCTTGCAGCTGTTTCGGCATCGAAAAATTCGATCAAAGGCTTTCCAATCCACTTGGAAGCACCTAAAGCGGCATCAATCGCATTATTGGCAAAAATCATCTTGCTCTCCCCATCTTTAATAAAAACAAGCGCAGGCAAATGATCCATGAACAACGAAAACCTGGTTTCACTCTCCCGCAAGGACTCTTCTGCCAGTTTACGAAGGGTTGTATCATGATAATTCAATAATACACCATTTATAACTTTATCATTTACAAGGTTGGTTGCTGTGAGTTCAATGGGCTTATAAGTTCCGTCCTTGCACAAATATTTATATTCAACAGTTTTTAC
>CAIWMA010000508.1 GCA_903913645.1 uncultured Bacteroidales bacterium
TCCTGAAGCCCGAAAGGTGCTTGCGTGGAAGCCCAGACTGTAAGTTTGTCGCCGGCAAAATTAGCCAGGGCAGTATGCGTTTCGATGGCAGCATGTGCAAGGTAAGGATCATGGAACTCCGATTCAGTTATTTTTACCGAAAGCTTTTCCCCAGCTTCCAAATCACCAT
Organism: uncultured Bacteroidales bacterium; assembly: GCA_903913645.1. GTDB lineage: Bacteria > Bacteroidota > Bacteroidia > Bacteroidales > UBA4417 > UBA4417. The sequence continues at coordinate 170 of CAIWMA010000508.1, forward strand.
TCGACTCTAAAACTTCAGCTACCGAATCAGCCTTCAACATCCAATCAAAAATGGTTTTATCATTAACAGGCATTTCCTTGAATGAATATTCAGCTTTGATCTTAACGATTGCCTGGTCGGCTTGGTCCTGGTTTTCATGAAGCACAGCTATTAAGTCACCGTCGCGAACTACCTGTATTCCATCCATCATTTCAGCAGCAGAAACATCAACCGAAGTTAATTTTGCCCCGTGTGATGGAGGCCTCAATATTCTGGCAAAAACCATCCCAGGCAACTTCATATCGCCTGTATATTTTGCCTGCCCGGTTACCTTAAGGATAGCATCTCTTCTAGTATACGATTTCCCGACGTAAGTAAATTCACGAAAATTTTCAACTGCTGGTTTTTCGTCGAGGTATTTTTCGATTTTTTTGCCTTTCGTGAGTTGCGAGTAACTTACTGACCTAGACTCATTTTTTGTATCTGTAATTATTCCGTCTTTTATTTTGAGCTGAGTAACAGGCACTGCAAGTTTTTCAGCGGCAAGGCTTAGAAGCACTGCCCTGGCTTCGGCTGCTGCAGCTCGCATATCAGGCCCAAAAGCCCTGGTGCTCAATGATCCCCAGGTTCCCTGATCCCAGGGACAAAGATCGGTATCGCCCATAACCATTTTTACTTTTTCAAACGGAACATTAAGTTCATCAGCCATCATCAGAGCCAGCGATGTGATTATTCCTTGCCCCATTTCGATCTTGCCGGTATAACAACTTACTGTTCCATCCTCAGCAATCAGGAGGAAAGCATTATAATCTTTCGGCAGACTCCTGCCGTGTTCAGGGGTGCATCCGAACATTTCAATAACATTCCATGAATTAAAAAAGATGAAGATCCCTCCACCAAGAAGCTTAACAAAACTTCTACGTTTCATTCCAGAACCCTCTATAGATTGAGCGACTCTCTCAAGATTTGCTTCTCTCTTTTTCATACCTATTTCCCTCCTTTTATTTCTGCGGCAGCAGTATGAACAGCATCGAGTATTCGAACATGTGCCCCGCATCGGCAAAGGTTATCTTCCATCCCATCCTTAATTTCCTGTGTGGTTGGAGAAGGGTTTTTGAGCAGAAGCCCTGTAGCATTCATTATCATGCCGGAAGTACAGAAACCGCATTGCAATGCATCGTGTTCGACAAATGCTTTCTGTACCGGGTGCAGTTGACCATCTTTTGCCAGGCCTTCGATGGTAACTACATTTTTACCGGCAACTTCGCTTACAGAAAGGGTGCAGGATCTGACAGGTTCATTATCGATAAGAATGGTACACGAACCACAAAATCCTATTCCGCATCCGTATTTCGTTCCAGTCAATCCAAAGTGGTTTCGCAAAACCCACAAAAGAGTTTGGTTTGGATCAAGCCGAACCTCCGTCAATTTCCCATTTAAGTTAAAACTTAAAGCCTTTTCCATAATATTAGTTTGATTAAACATCATCCATTTTATCTATATATCTGATTTCATGTCGGATACGAGAATAATTAATTTGAGATTCCGGAAAACAAAACTTTGTTTCACAGTTTACCAAAGATACAATCAAAAAGTCATATTTATTTTATAAAACAGAGGAATATACTCTGTTAAGAAATTTAAAATGTGTGAATTATATAAATCACATCCAAAATTGTGTAAATTTTTAAGGAAATGAAGGGCTTACATTTATGGCTTAATATTTTCTACTGTTTCAGATGATATATCAACCAAAGTTAGACAAAACTAAATTTCTAAACTTCATAAAAAATGAAAATGAAAAATGAAATGGCCGGGCAAAAGCCCCGAAATACTAAACAACCACAGATATTATTAACAGGATCCACGGAAAATAAGTATCCCGTAATGATGGACGACCGAAAAACTATCATTTTTATATCTGATAAAAGCAAAGAAGACGAAACCCGGCTAAAATATATGATGCGTGAGCAGCTACCTTATACCCGATAAGTCTGTTTTCGTTTGAATAAAATCAGACTCAAATAATTGAATGGGTAGAAAACAGATAATTGTGAAAGTATTTCGAAACAGTATTATCCGTAATCTACCTGTTTTTCCCGATCTGGTATTTCAAGCCAAGCATGCCATGTATTTTATTGCCAACATCGAGGGTTGTATGCATATATAACCTTTCATACAACTGGAAATCGGCATCCGCATAGGCGAGCATTTTATTTTCGACTGTAGAAATTCCAAAACGGAAAAGGTGCTTTTCCGGATCGCCAAAACCGCTCCCTACTCCAAGCTGCCAGACGCCGGCAAGTCCGGAAGCATAAAAATTATCTGTAAGATTAGCATCCATAAAGAACCTTTCGCGGCTTCCGACACGGAGGTAAAGCGATGGCAAACCCGGAGTTTCGCCAGATAAAAAGAAATTATATCCGGCACCAAACCCGATTTTATGAAAATCATATTTAAAATAGGGATTTATAAAATTAATAACCATGCTATTCATTCCCGAGGTGGTGGATGTACTATTCATTTGAGATAACAAATCCCCGCTATCGTAATATTTTCCCAGGTTCAGCCCTGCCTGCAAATGGTGGTTCTGTGTATTTATATAATTATAAGCCAGACCTCCACTAACCACACTGTAATGCTGAGCAATTCTACTGGTTTCATTCCCATTGCAATCATAATTAATCTGATCGTAATTACCTCCACCAACTGAAGCTTTAACATCCCACCATTTCTCAGGCATAGGAATGCTATCGTTGCTACTTATAGTATCTGCACTTTTCTGGCTCATGAAAATAAGTGTAAGAAACAGAGTTGCCAGTGTTGAGTACCTCAGTGATGGTATTGTACTTTTTTGAAAAAGACGGATAATAACAACTGCAATTGAAACAGCGATAAGACTCTGAAGTAAAAAGAATTCAGAATAGGCCAGAATCCGTGAAAAATTCCAGACCAGCAAAGCGGCTGTAAACAGGATAAGACTGCTTCGCAGAAGATATTCCTTATTTAATGACGCATCTGGTAACATTGGCTTAAAGTTCTTTTCCTTTCGATATAGGATCAAAGCCGAAACAATTACCAGGACGAGAATTATCCACTGCAACAGGTTAACCCCCATCCATTGCAAGGAACTCATTTTGTTTTCAACCGGTTCGCGGAAAAATTCAATGGCAAAACGCGAACCTGCCATCAAAACGAAACCAAGAAGTGCAAGGCTGCCGGGCGACTTTACGTTTTTCCTGAAAACAACAAGCAGAACAAAAATAAGCAGAAACCCAATAATGTAGTAAATTTGCGTTGGATGAATTCCAAGTGATGATGTTGCCGATGTGGAGATCAATCCTTCTGAAACCTGCTGTTTAAAAACCGGTGAAATAGCAGAATAATGTATGGCCCAAGGAACGTTGGTCGGCGTCCCGTAACAACACCCGCTAACCAGGCAATCAATCCTTTGCAATATTCCTATTAAGGGTAAGCCAAGGATCAGTGAATCAAAGATAGACAAGCGGATTTTAAAAACAAATTTTAAAATAAACAATCCAAAAGCAACAAAAAGGATACCTCCGGGCAGATATTTTGAGTGATGCATTTCAACTGGCGAATGGGAAAATATTGCTTGCCATTCATGTACTGGATAGCTTATTATTTTGAGTCCGACTACAAATAAAACCATTAAAAAGACAGTTAAACTGGCCACCGTTGATACAGGGTATTTTTGCCTCAAGCCTGAAAACACAAAAAGCCCGGCAAAAAGCACAAGAACCGGAATATAGATCAGGTCGAACTGGGGAGAAGATATTATCGTCATGGCTTAAGTATTTAATTGGACATCAGTACTTTTTGCTTGTGCTAACAGGAAATATGGCAGTTGAGAATTTTAAGTTGACAGGTAAGACTAGTGGGTAAATTGGATAAGTATTGCGGGCGATAACTTCAAATCCACTATAAAATCAGCAATTTGTTATAGCTTGTGTACAGTGGCATTGTGTTATTCGTCAACTGTTTCATAAAAGCACATAGGATAAGGACCTTGATCAAAATAATTCAATGGTTTGTCAGGTAGCCAGGTATATGGTAATGCATCTTCTTTTGAAACTCCAAGGATCTCATATAATTCATCTTCCTTTATATAATACCAGGCCCTTTCTTTTTCAATATAGATTTTGACAGAGTCTCGTTCCAGGAAGTCAAAAGTATGCGTATTAATTTCAAAATTAGCCTGTAACTCAGCACCATTTTTTAAAATAATCTTGCCGGCACAGATATAATGTCGGCCGTCTAATGGAATTTTGTTCGCTTGCAATTGTGACCCTGAACAAGGTCCAGTACGAACTGTTACCTCTCCTTTACTTTCAAAGGAAATTGGCGCTCCATCTTGCTCAATGTCTTTTAATCTTAATGGCATATTTTGTGGTTTTCAATAATATAACGCCAAAACTTACGAATAACAACAACTATTTATTCTTAAAACTCCCTTAATACACCTCCAATCTCCCTGCTGCCAGCAGTTGTCCCTTCACAAATTCATTGAATTCAGTTTGCTCAAGAAGGTCTTCAAGGTTGATATGCATACGGTAACGCCAGTAATGGTTAGGATTTCCAGGGTTGTTTATACGCTCGGCATTTGCATTTTCGAGGCGAAGCTTTTCATCCATACCAAGCAGATCCTGAATGGCAAATATGGCCCACATGCTTGGTGAATACAAATGCTGCGTAATGATCTGCCTCACAATAAATGGTTCACAGAAATAAGGCGCCTGTAACGCATTACCAAGGATTTCATTATAAAACCGCTGTGATTGCGCATAATTTTCCTCCCACCAGCCACGTATGGTTGATGTATCGTGCGACGATGGCGTTGCCACAGATAAGTACGGATAACTTGCCGGATGCCCAAACGTGATTTTCGGATCTTTCGGCATCCGCTGTACTTCGAGGCTCAGGATTCCCAAATCATTCATGACATCAGGAACACAAGCTGGCACCATTCCAAGATCCTCACCGCAAAGCAACATATTGGTTGCTTTTTTCAGCACCGGAAGTTTTTCCATAGCTTTTCCGCGCCAGAATTCCTCGTTACGTTTATAGAAATAATCAAGGTATATTTCGTTTATGACATGCTTTGCATGATTATCAAGTTCCTGGTACGAACGCGTAAAATGGAGCGTGTTACGCGGGAAGAATGCATTTCCGCCTGTTCCCGGTGCCGGTAAAAACAATACCTCCGAAATTAACGAATACAACCCCTGGATTATCCGCTCCATGCGACCCCGCATTTCTGGCGTGGCATCAGGTTCAACAACCAGCCTTTCTTCAATTTTGCGTTGTGTATCGTAATCAGGATGCAGGTCATAGCATTGGTAACCTGCTTCAACCAGGTAATTTGATTTCACAAAACCGGTAAGATCACCAAAGCGCTCATACAGGAAATGTTCACGGATATAAGGCCTGCACAAGCGGTTTTCATCGAACCAGAGACCGCGGTTCTGAAGCTCGTCGCGGTAATAAGGAATGCTGGGATTGAAATAACCCATTAAACCTTCAACCTGCGCGGATGGAATTTCCCAGATGCGGAAAAAGCCGAGAATGTGGTCGATACGAAACGCATCGAAATAGCGCGATAGCTGATGCAGCCGCTGTTGCCACCAGCCATAATTGTCTTTTGCCATTTCCTCCCAGTTGTAGGTAGGGAAACGCCAGTTCTGGCCTTTTACCGAAAAATCATCAGGTGGCGCGCCGGCCTGGCAGTCCATGTGGTACAGATGAGGATTGAGCCATGCATCAGCGCTGTTGCGGTAAATTCCGATAGGAATATCACCCTTAAGAACAACTCCTTTCGATCTGGCATAGTTTGAAGCATCCAGCAGCTGCAAATGTGCATGATACTGAATGAAATAATGAACGGCAATATCGTCGTAATGTGCTGATTTCGGATCTGTGAGATGCGCCAGCAATTCATCAGTTGGTTTACTGTATTCGCCCCAGCGGCTAAAGTCGGGGGTATTAAACAAATCGCGCAGGTACGAAAAAGCTGCATATGGCTTAAGCCAATATTCATATTCATTAAAAAATTCCAGAAACTCAGGATCTTTCAGAAACTCATGCTTTTTCTGATCATATATAAGTTTGAAAAACCTTGATTTAAGAGCCATAACAGCCTCATAATCAATTTTTGCCAATGAATTCAGATAATTCCCCTGTGCTTCTATGATCTGCTGGTTGATCTCGGATTCCAATTTCCCAATTTCCAGGAGGTTAATGTAAATGGGATGCAAAGCGTATACTGAGATGGCAGCATACGGGTACGAATCCATCCAGGTATGTTTGGCAACCGTATCGTTAACAGGCAAAATCTGGACAAGCTTCATGCCTGTTATAGCTGCCCAATCCACAAGCAATTTTATATCGGTAAATTCACCAACACCAAAGCCATTGGCACGACGCAGTGAAAACACCGGGATGGCAACGCCTGCACCTTTCCATGGATATTGGGGAAAATCAAATTTATCATCACCGATTTCTATAACATCGGGAACGATTCCTTCAGGTAGCTCAATAATACGATCGAAAGACTTTTCCCAGAAAGCCAATGTCCCATCCTCGTTCTTAATCAGGTATTTATAATGAAGCGGGAAATCAGAAACGTTTACAACGACCTCGCCACACCATTGCGGGTGATCCGGGTTCCCGAGTGAGATTGCCTTCTTTTCTTTCCAGACTCCAAGCGATTTGCTACTTCCTGAAACAGCAACTTTATGCCCGGGCTTAATCCGGACAACATTGGGCTTAAACCTCAGAACAATGGTATCCGCTGCGCCGGCAACTTTTGCCATAGGAGTTTTAAAGGAAATGCCTGTCTTTAAAATTGCATTTACGAATGCCGATGAATGCAACGCAAAATCCGGATCAGACATAGGTCGCCAGCAATCGAATAGCAGTATAGTTTTCTTAAGCCTGTTTTCAGGTTTAAACATGCGATCCGGTCCCCATTCTTCGATAAAAGTGTTAAAATTATCATCTTTCACAAAATACCGGTAATGGAAATTGCTTACCGAATTTAATTCAACCTGGTAAACCCAAAGGCCTGTCAGCGCATCCTTCAACATCATTAGTTTTGCATTTTGCTGACTGCCACTACCTAATTCGGGAATTGAGCCAACAATGGTAAGTTGCTGGCCAATATGCGTTTTATAAATTACCTGAAACTGGACTAACATAATTGCTTTATATTTTAGTGAAGTTGAAAATATGGCTTTTGTGGATTCGTTTATAAAAATAGTAAAAAGTAGTCAGGTAAATGTTTTTAGCTTCTAAAATCATTAAAATATTTTTTTACTTTTATGTTCTGCAATTAGCTGCCCGGAACCTATAGTTTTCTGAACTCTATGAATTGAAGAAATTTCCCGGTTAATGCATTAATTGTCAAATTAATAAAAATACCAATGATTATAAAAGCAAAAAATGGCAGGCAGGTTTTATTACGGAAACTTATTCCTGCTGACATCGATAAGCTTACTTACTATTTCCAATGCTTGGGTCCTGGTACGTTAAAAAGATACGGCCCACATAAGTTTGACACACAGTCTATAACCGAAATCTATCAACCTCACGGCGATCATACAGCTTATATTGCTCTGGATATGGAGACATCAGAAATAATAGCCTATTCGGTTATCAAAAAAGGATTCCTTGAACATGATGGTTATCGTTTGCAGTCCTACGGCATAATTCCCGATTCTACAACAGACTGCACTTTTGCGCCTTCCGTTGCCGATGAATGGCAAAGCCTTGGAGTCGGAAACAGTTTATTCCGCTTTCTGCTAGCCGACCTTATTGCAAATGGATTGAAGCGGATAATTTTGTGGGGTGGCGTTCAATCCGATAATGACAAGGCGTTAAACTATTACCTGAAAAACGGCTTCAGGACTTTGGGGCAATTTGAACATAATGGCCAGAATTTCGATATGATTTTAGAAATTATTTAATCCGAAGCAATTACCATCCCTCTGTCGATTCGTCAGGAAATAAGCATTGGCGCGGTTGTTGAAAGAACACAAATTACCTTTTTTATGGCTGACAAGCGTATTACGGAATACTGCCTTCAAATGCATGACTTGTATTTTTTATAAATTATTAAGCCTTCGCATCAGAACAACTTTCCTTTAAAACTTGTTTACATACTATCCATACCGAACTAAAATTCTAAATCATAACATGAACAGACAAATCATACTTAAATCGCGGCCTGTCGGAATGCCTTCCGTGGCAAATTTTGAACTTTCAGAAACTGAATTAGCTTTACCCAAAGACGGCGAACTGCTTGTAAAAGCACTATATATTTCAGTTGATCCTTATATGCGCAGCCGAATGAGCGATGCCAAATCATACGTTCCTTCCTTTGAAGTTGGCAAACCAATGGACGGAGGTGTGGTTGCCGAGGTTATCGAAAGCCGTCATCCCGATTTTGCTGCCGGCGATGCCGTTCTTGCTCACCTGCAATGGCAGGAAATTCAAACCATAAATGCACAACAGGTAAATAAACTTGACAAATCAGTTCCATTAAGCTATTACCTTGGAATACTTGGAATGCCAGGATTAACTGCCTATTTCGGAATGAATGAGATCGGGAAGCCTGCAGCCGGTGAAACGGTTGTAGTTTCTGGCGCCGGAGGATCTGTTGGAATGGTTGTATGCCAGATTGCCCGTATTAAAGGCTGCCGGGTTGTCGCAATTTCCGGAAGTGATGACAAAAATGCATACCTCAAAGACGTTCTGAAGGTCGACGAAGTTATTAATTATCATACCGAGAAAAACATGAAAGCAGCAATTTCCCGATTCTGTCCCGATGGCGTTGACGTTTATTACGACAATGTAGGAGGTGAAATTTCGGATGCAGTATTCTCACATATCAA
>CAIWMA010000509.1 GCA_903913645.1 uncultured Bacteroidales bacterium
CTGAGTTCTGTTCCGACTTCATATGAAATTGTTGTTTCCGGCTGAAGGTCCACGGCAGGCAAACCAGTTGAAATAGTTACCAGTGGCTGCCCGTTATAACTCCCTGCCGAGTTAAATACACTTTCGAGGCGATACGGATCGGTGTCGTTACCTACCTTGGCCCACGAGGCTCTCAATTTACCAAATGAAATGATTTTATCTTTCGTTTTCAGAAATTCAGAGAAAACAAAACTCCCGGTTAAGGAAGGATAAAAATAGGAATTGTTTTTTACCGGCAAGGTTGACGACCAGTCATTCCTGGCCGTAACATCAAGGTATAAGTATTTGTTGTATTCAATCTGGCCAGTGCTGTAGAGCGACTGTGTTCTCTTCTGAGAGAAAACTGTCCAGGCTATAATATTATCCTTCGAATATTGAATATTATAGAAATTGGGTGTAGATGAACGTGATGTCCTTCCAGAAGAGGATTGATATTGCGAATAATAATTGCTGCCGCCAAAAGTACCCGAAATGGAGATTTTGCTGCTTAATGATTTATGTGCAGAAAGCAGGAAATCGGAGTTTATCTCCTTACTGAATTGCATTGCTTCGTAAAGTTGCCCGTCGGATCCAAGGCGGGTAAGTTCCCCGGTTGCCGTAATTTGTTTGGTTTTTGCATTATACATATCTATACCAACCCTGCCCATCAGGGATAACCAACTATTGAAAGTATAGGTAGCAGATGTATTTCCCATAATCCTGTCCCTGGTATCGCCATTATAATCTTTATACGCAACCCAATACGGGTTTGACTGCCTGTCGTTGTTCCGCCAAACATTCTGTGTGCCGTCAGCTTTTTCGTAATTCCGCAGCGACGCATCGCTTACATGACGCGACATATGGATGTAATTCCGTGAAACGCTATGCCCGTCGGCCTGGAAGTTCCTGTTTTTCGCCTCGTGATTTATATACGTAACTTTTGTATCGATTTTCAATTTTGGGGTAAGATTTGCACCGGCACTGAGGTTAACAGTATTCCTTCCAAATGTATTATTGGGTGAAATGCCCTTATTAGCAAGATTAGTGTATGATAACCTGTAAACGGCTTTATCATTTCCTCCGGCTACCGCCAGGGTATTGGTTGAGGTATATCCTGTTTCAAAAAAGTCTTTGTAATTATTGGGCTGAGGATCGTAGTTGCGTGTTACTCCATCCCAGTCAATAAATGGCGTTCCATCCATTTTGCCGCCCCAGCTGCCTTCTGTCTGATCCTGGAATTGCTTCACGCCATCGGCGTTAACAGGTGAAATGCCATTATTCCCGAATCCGTATACATCCTGGTAAACCCTGTCGTAAACAGCCCTGTCAATTGTGGTATTTGTAGAAAATGTAATGCCGATTCCTGTTCGCTTTGATCCTTTTTTTGTTGTAAAAATTATAACTCCGTTAGCAGCTCTTGAGCCATATAAGGCTGAAGCATTAGGCCCTTTCAAAATACTGACTGATTCAATATCTTCAGGGTTCAGGTCGCCAATGCCTGAGCCAAGTTCAAAACCCTGGCCTACATCATTGCCCTCGGCACTTGCCACCGTTTGCCCGAAATTATTATTATTCATCGGGATTCCATCAACAATAAACAATGGCTGGTTATTCCCCTGCAAGGAATTTATTCCTCGGATAATTACCCGGGTTGAAGCGTCAGGGCCGCCGGCGCTTTTTGAAATTTGTACCCCTGCAGATTTTCCTGCCAGGGAATTCATAATATTGGGATCTTTTACGGTTGTTAATTCATTCCCTTTTAAATACGAAACAGAATAGCCTAAAGCTTTCTTTTCTTTGGTAATTCCCAGCGCCGTTACCACAACCCCGTTTAGCTCCACGCTTTCCTGTTGAAGCACAATGTCCAGCGTGTTCAAATTCCCTGCTTCCGCTTCCTGGCGAATAAAACCAATGAACGAGAAAATCAAAGTACTGTTCTGACCCGGTACTTCAATAGTATATTCCCCGTTAATATTTGTGTTGGTTCCTTCGTTCGAGCCTTTTAAAAAGACATTTACACCGGGTATTGTTAATCCGTCGGCGCCCGTAACTTTTCCTGTAACGGTATGTTTTTCAGGAGTTTTCGATTTCTTATCAGCTGCCTGCAAAATGACAATGATATTGTTATTGAGTTCGTACCTTAAATTATACTGCGGCAATAATTTATCGAGTACGGACAATGCCGATTCACCTTTTGAAGTTAAATTCTTAACCGTAATGTTTTTGATTAATTCATCCGAATAGAAAATCGAATATTGCGATTGTTTTTCTATTTCCTTAAACACATCCTTAATTGAAGTATTAGTGAGATTCAGATTGATCTTGCTGTTTTGTGCAAATGTGGCGTAACCCATTAAGCACAAAATAAACAGCAGCAAAAGAAACCTTGTTTTTGCGGAACGGCTTTTTTCGTTCCCCGAAGGCATCATCGCATCGGTATTCCCTGGTAAAAATAAATTCATACACTTAATATGTTAAGTATTAAAACCTTGTCAAATAGATTCTTTATTGGAAAAGCCTGTCGGTAGCTTTTCTTATCCAGTTATTTACTGCTAATTATAATTTCACGGAATCCACTCTTTTCGTAATGAATGGGCGAAGTTTTTTCAACCACATCCAGTACCTGCCAGATGGTTTCCTCGTTTTTGAAAACGCCTGAATAAAGCCTGTTTTTCAAACCCGGATCGCTGATTTCAATTTTAACATTATACCATCGCTCAAGTCGCACAACAAGTTCGCTGAAAGGAATGGCATCGAAATAGAACTTTTCGTCTTTCCAGCTTACAGCCTGCTC
>CAIWMA010000510.1 GCA_903913645.1 uncultured Bacteroidales bacterium
AAAGGTCTAGTAAGGGAATTATTACTTAAGATATTTTCGAATTAATGAAAGTAATTCCGTTTGTATTACTGGTTTCGAAATATAGTCATCACATCCTGCCTCTCTTATTTTATACTCATCGCCACTTCGTGCATAAGCGGTAACAGCTATAATCGGCAAATCATTACGGAAAGATTTGATTATATGAGTTGCTTCAATGCCATTCATGACGGGCATTTTAATATCCATCAGAACAAGGGTGATATCCTGATGTATCCTGCATAAATCAACAGTTTCTTGTCCGTCGAAGGCTCTTAAGGTTTTGTAGTCTTTTCTCAACAACATTTCAACATAAAGATAATTTGAATCATCGTCTTCTGCAATTAATATGAGTGGCATTCCACCCCCTTTGACATCATTTGCTGAATTCTTTTGTTTTAAAGTAACTGCAGATGAACTATGCGGAAGGGATAAAAAAACGGTAGTACCTATATTTTTTGTCGATTCCAAACGTATTTTTCCACCAAGCAATTGCATTATACCTCTGGAAATAGATAATCCCAGCCCATTGCCTTCATGTCCACGGGTATCAGAGACATCTTCCTGCATAAAGCTTTTGTAAATAAGTTCTTGCGAATCCTCACCAATGCCTTGGCCTGTATCTTTTACAAAGATTTCAATTTCATTATTTATTTGTTCAAAACCCAGAGTAATACTTCCTTCATTTGTGAATTTCACCGAATTGTCTACCAGTTTTGAAACAGCCTTTCGCAGTATTTCTCTATCCGTATTCAGGATAAAATTATCAACATTGTGAGGGTACTGGATTTTAAACTCCAGGTTCTTTTTCTTACAGGCCACTTGAAAATTCTTAAAAATATCAGTCAGCAATAAAGAAATATCAGTTGGTTGAGGATGCACTTCCATGTTTCCTGATATAATCAGGGAAATATCCATCATGTCGGTAATGGTATTCATCAAACGGGTGCTACTGGAATTTAATATTTCAAAATACAACTGCTTTTCTTCCGCTGAAATATTGGGCTTAATAATGAAAGGGGCAAACCCCAGAATACCATTGAGCGGGGTTCTGATTTCATGCGAAATATTATTCATAAAAGCAGTCTTTAAACGATCGCTTGCTTCGGCTTTATTTTTGGCAATTTCCAGCTTAACAATCGTGTTTTTAAGTTCGGCAGTTCGTTCTTTTACTTTTTCTTCCAAAATCTGGTTTTGGTTATCTTGCTTCTGATGCAGAAGACGGGTTTTGAGCAGGTTATTTACCCTCAGATTAATTTCAATAAAATCGAAAGGTTTGGAAAGAAAATCACTTGCTCCGCTTTCGAGTGCTTTTATTTTTGTGTCCGGATTAATATCGGCAGTAAGCACAAGTATCGGGAGATATGTTTCCTCCGAAATCATGGATTTTAACTGTTCCATCACCTGGAATCCTGACAGATTAGGCATTAGCAGATCGAGCAATATCAAATCGGGTTTAAATTCGCTGAACATTCTGACAACATTACGAGGATCGGTAGTAGTTTTGAGATTTGTAAATCCATCATCAGTAAGCATACCATGTAGCAAATCAATATTTGCCTGTTTATCGTCAACTATCAGGATGCGGGAATCGGCCAAATTTAAATTATTCATAATATTTTATTTCTCAATTAATTATAACTGTACTATCAAGTGTGGAATTTTATCCCATTTTCCAACATTTTTATAAATTCATCCACATCAAATGGTTTGGTTAAATAATCCATAGCCCCGGCTTGTAGCATTTGTTCTATTTGTTTTGGCAAGGCATCGGCACTTATAACAACTACAGGGATATTCCTGGTTTTAGGATTAGCTTTTAATTGTATTAATACTATGTTGCCATGTATATCAGGCAGATCGAGGTCGAGAAGGATTAAATCCGGTTTATACTCGGTGGCTAGCTTTACAGAATTTTTTCCAAACATTTCACTAACCAGCCGAACCAAAGGAAGGTTTGTTTCCAGAATCTGTTCAACCAATTCGACGTTGGAATGATTGTCTTCGATGTATAAAACCGTTCCTGTAATGCCCGAATTTTCATTCGCCGGTTCAGTGACATCGTTTTCGTGCCTGTCAATCTGCCCTTCGGCTTGCGGCAGTTCGATATAGAATACACTGCCAATTCCAACTTTACTTTCCACGCCAATCGCTCCATGCATGGCATCCATCAGTTTTTTTGAAACGGCTAATCCAAGACCGGTTCCTTCAACTTCCGAAACATCGGCTCCAACACGCTGAAAAGCGCTGAAAAGTTTAACAATATCGTTTTCAGCAACGCCTTTGCCTGTATCAGTTATGCTGATTCGGATGTTGGTTTCGGGTAGCTGATCACTGGTGAATGATGGCTGGCTGCCAGGATTAACTGCTTCCAAACACCTGACTTCTACCTTCACACTTCCGCCTTCATGGTTAAACTTTACAGCATTATTAATCAAATTCAGCAAGACTTGCTTTAACCTTTGGCGGTCGGCTTTTATAAAAAGCTTATTGTCCGGGGATTCAGGAAAATCTAAGGATACGTTTTGCGAAGCTGCCATAGGAGAAACAACATCCATAATTTCGAGAATAATTCCATTAAGCTGAACAGGTTCTATGGACATAGTAAGTTTTCCCGATTCGATCCGCGACAGATCCAAAACTTCGTTTATTAAATCGAGCAGGTGTTTCCCGCTTTTCATAATATGACCAACGCCTTTTTTATGTGTCGGGGATAGTTCGCCCCTGTTTATTAACTGGGCGAATCCAAGTATTGAATTCATCGGTGTGCGGAGTTCGTGACTCATGCGGGAGAGGAATTCGCTCTTGGAAAAGTTGGCGCGCTCGGCTTCAGTTTTTGCTGCGTTAAATTGTGCGGTACGCTCACTTACTTTTTGTTCCAAGCCTTCATAAAGTTTGATTATATCGGATTTCGATTTTTCAAGTTCCGTATTAGCAATGATAAGTTCTTCTGCCCTGTTTTCTTTTTCGATGTTTTGATAAGCAAGTTCGGAGTTAGCAACGCTTAGTTCTGCTGCCCGTTTTTCTTTCTCTTTGTTCTGAAAGGCGAGTTCTTTGTTCGCAATGATTAATTCTGCCGCCCGTTTTTCCTTTTCTAAATTTTGATAAGCAAGTTCTTTGTTCGCAATGATTAATTCTGCAGCCCGTTTTTCCTTTTCTTCGTTTTGATACGCTAGTTCTTCATTTATTTGAAGCAATTCTTCGTTTTGAAGTTCAATCTTTTCCTTTTTATCGTTCAGTGTTATTTCTGTTCGCCTGTGTTCGGTGAGATCGTGTGCGATTTTTGCAAAGCCGAAATGCGTACCATCATTTTTTCGCAGGGCAATTATTGTAACCGATTCCCAATAAAGGGTTCCGTCTTTTTTTACACGCCAACCTTCGTCAATAACACTACCGTCTGATATAGCTTTGTTAAGTAAATACTGCGGTTTATTATTTTGCCGGTCTTCCGGGGTATAGAAAACCGAGAGGTTTTTCCCTATAATTTCGTGATTTTCGTATTGTTTGATTCTTTTAGCCCCTGTGTTCCACGATACAATATTGCCATCGATATCAAAAAATATAATTGCATAGTCTTTTACATTTTCAATAAAATAATTCAGCCGTTCATCGCTTTCGCACAGCGATAAAATCTGAGTTTTTACATTGTTCTTAAGTAGGGTATCTGCAAAATTTAATTCAGCTGCATGTTTTTCTGCAACCTGAATTTTTAATTTAAGTTCATAATTACGAAGAGCTTCCTGTGCTTTTACCCGTTCAGAAATATCATGAATAATTGAATAGATTAAGAACTTGCCATTTTTAGTAATTGGTCCGCTATAAAGTTCAATGTCGCAAATTGTTCCGTTTGCTTTTTTGTGTTTAAAGTAGAAATGGTTTTCCTCTCCATTTGTTATTTTTTGCATTACTTCTTTAACCGTTTTTCTACTTCCCGTAGTTAACTTATTCATTTCAAGCTGTATAATCTGGGTATACGAATAACCATAAAATTCACAGGCTGACTGATTGGCATCAATAATTTGTTGTGTTTCCGGGTTAATTAATAAACAGATAGAAGGATTTTCATGAAACATATCTTTAAAATATGCCTGGCTTTCCTGCAATAGTAATTCAGCTTTTTTATTTTCTGTAATATTTATAACCAGACCGACAATATTTAGCGGTTTTCCGCTGGTATCTCTTTTTACAATTGAGCCAAGATCATATGTCCAGATATACTCACCCAAATGGTTCATAATTCTGTATTCAACTTCATATTTATCGGTTATTCCATTCAGGTGATTGCTCATAGAATTCATCATTCTATCATAATCTTCCGGATGTACCAGCCTGGTAAAATCTGTATAATGTTTGAAGTTTTCCTGCGGAAAGCCAATCATATCAGCTTTTCGTTTATTAAAAGTAACATTGCCGCTTGCTACATCCATTTCCCACCACGACATTTTTGCGGCGTCCATGGCAAGATCAAACTTCGAAATGTATGCAACTAATGATTCTTTTACCTGCAGAAGTTCTTCGTTTTGCAGTTCCAGTTCAATCTGGTGTACCTCCAATTCGTGAACATGTTTCAACAAGTCGGCTTCGGAGAGTAAATTGTGGTTTTTTGATTTGCGGCTTTTTAAAAGTTCTTCAGCTTTTTGGCGCAGTATTGCAGCTTCAGTATCCTGATATTCATCTGTATTCATTATGGAATTTTGAAGAAACTGCTCTTAGTAATTAGCTACGTTCAGTATTGTTTTGCAGTAGTTTTCTATTGCAATATTCTGTTAATCAAACAAACAAAGGCAATATTTTTTAATGGATTATGGAAGTAAAATAGCTGCAATTAGTATTGCTAAAGTAAGCTAATTAAATGAATTATAATTTAAAATTCAGAAATACAATTAATTAGGCTGCGATGCTTCATTTTTGTCAGTATTTGAAATGCAAGTTGTATTTGCGTCAGCACCTCAGACCTGCTGACAATTAATATAATATATGATTAATACTGTCGTGTTTTCCGGAAAAGAAAACAACAGCTGGTATTAAAAACTATAATTTATGGTCAGTAAACAAATTAACCATCTTTAATTTATTACTACAGAATCTGGCAATTGATTATATTGTCTGACTGAGGATATAACATGTGGCGTACTTTGAATCCTTAACCAGCGAGCATCTCGCTGCGCGTGATAATGCACCCACACTACCACATACTCACTAATTCCACTTTAATACTTACCACCCATGTGAAGGGTACAAAATAGACTTCATAACCATCAAATATTCAGTATTTGCCGGAGACAGCGATGAACGATAATGAAATAATTTTTGAAAGGTAAATGTTACCGGCATGCGATGAGAGACACGCGTCATCGAAGGGGGTAGTTTTTCTACCCACAACCTTCGTTTAATTTGTTATTGTCAAAGTCTTTCGGAATAGGAACAGTTTTTATGAAATTAAGCCAATCTGTTTCTAGTTGTCTGATTGAGAAACCATATATAGAATTGAAGTTTTCAAATCCACCGGTCCAAAGTAGCTTTATTTTCTCTACTCCGTATTTCTCATACAAATATTTAAAAATTCCTGCACTTTGGATGTAGGCAATTACATCACTTTTTTTCGCTTGATGATCGAAGCTGTTAACTAAACTGTCAAATGGGAATAGTTTATTCTGTTGAAGATAATATGCATTGATGGAATACATAGGATTATCATAAAAGCAATAGTTGTCAGTATAGGTTGCACTGCCTTCGTCTAGTAAGCGATAATTTGTCAACCCCCAGATTTCGTATGATATTAAGTGAAATATTTCATGTTTAAACTGAGGGCGGATATTTGGGTTGTAAACAAAAAAAACCAAGTCTTGTCCCTTAGCCGCACCACCTTTTATTTTGTAACCCATTACTTTCTGCATCTCCTCTTTACTATCAACGGCCAATAGGTAAATTCCATTGTCGTAAGAAGTGATATTTAACACGGTTAGTATTTTATTATACGCTAAATCCAGTTCTTTTTCAATTTCGTTAATATGATTTGCAGTATAAGAGCTGTCCTTGAAATAGATTCGAAATGATTTATAGTTAACTGAAGAGAGTGAAATGGAGTCATTGCCAATAAACCCCAAAACGTAAGAAGAGGGTTGCCTGAATACAACTTGCTGAGAAAAGCTCTCCAGCCAAGCTGTGGTTATGAAAAATATTGTCAATATTAATGTTCTCATTTTGTTGTCCTTTATTACCGCTAATGGCGCCAGCGAGGGTAGTTATTTATGCCAGCTCAGATTTTAAAACTGCGCTAACGCAGAGCTTCATTCATTTAAGTTACTTTATTTTTATCTTTTTTAGTACTTCTTGTTTGTATGTAGTTCCAATGGGTATTGCAGTTTCTTTTATATGAATTTGATTATAACTTATTTTATCAATTGAATTAATAGCTACAATAAAAGACTTGTGAACTCTTAAAAATAAATTACCTGGCAATTGAGATTCTATATCAGTTAATGTAGACCGTGTTACAATTGTTTTATTTTCTTTAAAAAATATTTTTAAATAATTGCCAAAAGCCTGCACATACAATAAATCCTTAAAAAATATTTTTTGAACCAGATTGTCTTCCTTAATAAAAAGATAATCAATTGTTGGAGTTAGTGATTGATTTAGGGAAGGAATAGTACTTTGCTTATCTAAATCAATTACTTTGTTAATGGCTTTTATAAATCGTTCGTACCTGATTGGTTTCAACAAATAATCGCATACCGAATATTCGTACCCTTCGAGTGCATATTCCGAATAAGCAGTAGTGATGATTACGTGTGGCGGGTTGAGTAATGTTTTCAAAAATTCAATACCTGATAATTCAGGCATATTAATATCCAGGAATATTAAATCAATGTTATTCGTATGTAAATAGGAAATAGCATCGGAACCACTGCTGCTGCAATGAACCAGTTGCAGAGATGGTATTAATGAAATATACTTTATCAATACATCCTGTGCTAACTTTTCGTCTTCAACAATTAAACATTTCAGAGCCATCAGATATTTATTTTTAATTTCACCAAATGTACTTTGTTGTTTTCGGAAGCATTAAAATTGTAATTGTTTTTATAATGCAATTGCAAGCGCTTAAGCGTATTATCAATACCTGTTTTGATTTCAGAATCTTGTTTTGAATTTTGTTTTTCGGCAACTGAATTTGAAATTTCAAATTCTATGTTATTGTTTTCAATTATAAGTTTTACATCAACAAAATTAGATTCAGGGGTTGATGATATACCATGTTTAAATGCATTTTCAACAAAAGGCATAAACAATAAAGGCGGAATGTTGAATCCTGCAGGATTGCCTTTTATATCGAATTGAATGTCGCATCTGTTTTCTAATTTTAGTTTTTCAAAAGCGATGTAGTGTTTTATCATTTCTATTTCATTCGATAAATCAATCAATTGTTTTCCTGATAAATCTATGTGAAACCGCATTAAATCTGACAAGGCAAGCGTTGCATCTCCTGCTTTATCTGATTGAGATAATATTAATGAATAGATGCTGTTAAGAGCATTAAATAAAAAATGTGGATTCAATTGTGAACGCAAATATTGTAATTCGGCAACTACTCTTTTATTTTCTTCTTCTTTTAATAATATTTGTTGTGATATAGCTATTCGGATATATCTGAAACCGATAAACATAATAGCAAAGAAAAAAATTAATACTTCGTTGTTAACATGAATATTTGCATCTCCCATTACTAAATAAAACCATTGATTAATAAGTAGTCCTGTAAAATAGCAAAGAGGAATAGTGATTATAAAAAAGAGGAAGATTCTCTTTCGTATAAAAAAAACATCAAACAAAGCGCTGATGATGAAAACAGGAATAACATGTGGAACGATAAGCGTTAATACAACTTCTAACGACTCTGATAACGATCTTTCTATTATTCCGACAAGAAGTGCAGTGAGAATAATCCAGAACCCCCAGAAATAGATTGAGTCTGTGAACGATTGCTTTTTGCTCTTATTATATACTATAAAATTCATACTGCAAAGATGTAGTATTTTTTAGAGTCGCTGTTATAAATGTGATGAATGTTGTTTGTCACAGATTAATGCTTAATTGTCACATACTTTTTAATTCATCACATAATTAATTTTTAACAGTTAAGGGGCACTCACCTTTGCCGGAAAATAATTAATTAATACAGATAAAAAAAACAAGATGAAAAAACTAAAATTCAATTTAATAGTAATGTTACCGGTGTTGCTGGCAACAAACTGCTTGATGTCGCAAAATACAAGCATCCCTTCTGCTTTTAATAACTATGATGAATATGTACACGAACGAATGCAGGAATGGAACATTCCGGGAATGGCAATAGCTGTGGTAAAAGGGGATTCTGTCCTTTTCCAAAACAGTTATGGCTATTCGGATGTAGAGGAAAAAACAAAAGTAACCCGCCATACTTTGTTTGCAATAGGCTCGTGCACCAAGTTTTTTACTACCACCGCTTTATCCATATTAGCCGATGAAAAGAAAGTTGATTTTAATGATCCTGTAATTAAATATTACCCTTCTTTAAAATTGAAAGATACTGTTTTACAACAACAAATAATTGTGAAAGATATTTTATCGCATCGAACCGGCCTCGAAAGAGGTGATTATATCTGGTATGGAGCCAATTATTCCCGCAAGGAAATCCTTGACCGGTTGGTTTACCTTAATACGGTTGCACCTGTTCGCGAAGCTTTTATTTATAATAATATGATGTACTCACTGGCTGGCACTATCATCGAAAAACAATCGGGATTATCCTATGAAACATTTGTTACTCAGCGTGTACTCACGCCAATAAAAATGAATAATACTGTTTTTGATTTGACTGCTGCAAAATCAACTTATGCTTTACCTTACAGTTATACCAATAGCAACTTCAGGCAATTACCTATGCCTCAAACGAAGGGCGTAGAACCTGCCGGGGGCATTTGGTCGGATTTGGAAGATATGACCAAATGGCTGTCATTTCATTTAAGCAAGGGAAAAGTGGATACTACGCAAATTGTTTCGGCAAATGGAATGAACCTTTTAAAAACCCCGGTTCTGTTTACAGGCGATCGAATGAGAGCAGATGAAAGCGAATATAAAAGCTATGGTATGGGAATGGGCTTTTCTGCTTACAAAGGCAATAGGGTAATGTATCATACCGGTGTGGCAGGCGGCTATACTGCTCACATTGCTTTTCTTCCCGAAAAAAATATTGGCATAGTTATTCTTACTAATACTGAAACATATACTGTTGCTATGATTGATAATGTTTTCGACAGGGTGTTAGGGTTGGAACAAACGGACTGGAACACACCGGTAATAAATGCCGTGAAAGAACAGTGGAAGGAGGATGAGAAATCAACAAATGAGCAATTGCTGAAAATAAAAAATGCCGGAGAAGTAAAAGACTATGCTAAATATACGGGTGTTTTTAATCATGCTTTTTGCAAACCTGTTGCGATTACAAATAGATTGCATAAGGTATTTTTAAATTATAATAATGTTGAATATGCTATGGCAACAGTGAAAGAGAATGAATTTATGGCTTACGATGAAAATGTGTTTGGAGAAATAAGTGCGACATTTAGCAGGGATGAAAAAGGTAATGTGACGGGATTAATACTGGAACTTATGGGAGAAAAACTTGATTATATAAAGGCCGAAAATTAGATTCTATACTTTAATGCAAAAAAAAACTCCTGTCAGCCTTTTAGCCGGCAGGAGTTTTTTGTTTGAATTAGCTAGGACTCAAACTGTGTCAGGCGGGATCTGCAAATCAGCGCAACGTTCTCTTGAGCGAAGCTTAAAATCCCGCCTTTGTAACAAATCCAATCCGTTGAGAGTTTTTGCCAGTACTCATCAGAAAATCTGATGCATGTGAAGTGAGGCACATTTTTAATCAGCTGCATTAAACATTCAATTGTATTTACACTATAACATCTGCTTTGCTGTATCCACGGTTATCTCCAATACCCTGGTAAGGAAGGAAAATTTATTTTTCATCATGTCATATTCATCACCCATTTCAATATAACTGGCAGTTCCATCTATCAGAAAACCCGTTCCCTGATAATCTTTGTAACCCAAAACATCTTTGCTGCCCAGGGCTATTTTAACCTTATTGTTTACATCAACATTCTTTTGCGTTTTTCGAAATCCGTAGGCTGGAATCAGAATGCGCTCATCTTCTGTAACAACCAGGTACGAATTCCAGGTATTTACTAAATGTGGCTCAACACCCCACGACATAATGGATACAACCCCTTCGTGCTTTAATACTTCTAAAAACTTTTCACTTAGTTTGCTCATTGTTTTATTCTTTTTGATTTAAATTGCGATTGACACAACAAAAATACCCCGGAAAGAGGTGTTGCAACTTAAACTGGATTAAGAAATTCAGCTTATAGTTTTTTTTTACGCAGTTCGCTCAGGTATTCAGGGGTAAGGCCAAGATATGACGCTATCATATATTGAGGTACCCGCTGCATAAATTCAGGAAAAGAAGTGCTGAAATGAATGTAAAATTCTTCTTTCGACATTTCATACAATAACTTCGACCTAAGTTGTGCCTCGGCTACAGCTTTTTGCATCATGCGTCTGAAATATCTCTCTAACTGTGGTAATTGAACAAGTAAAATATCAAGATTTTGATTATCAACAGAAACTATCGAGGATTCTTCAATAGCCTGGATATAATAATTGGAAGGTGTATTATTTATCAAACTTTGATAGTCCGAAATCCACCAGCCATCTAATGCGAACTGAGTAATTTGCTCAACACCCTTTTTATTTATATGGTACATCCTCAAACATCCTTTTTCAACAAAGTACAGATATTTGCAAACCTTGTTTTCCCGGAGTATAAATTCCTTCTTTTTAAATTGATTTGTTTCTACATATTTGTTGAAAATTAAAACCTCATTTTCGCTTAAATCACTATGCTTTCTAATATGTTGAATTATTTTTTTTTGCATTTATCTTATTTATAAGAATGGTTTTTAGTATGAATGCTAACAGTTAAGTCATTGGAGAAATCGGAACATTTATGAAAAGTTGATTGCTAAGTTTGTTGGATCGCTTGGCTAAGTTACATAAAAGCGCCAGGTATAGGTTATTCTCCCTTCACAATCACTATCTCCTCCTCTGTCAACCGAAATAACTCATTCACTATACGATCTTTTCCTTATCAGTTTTGGCAATTTCGGATTTTAATTTAAGAGCCTTTGATTGGGTTGAAAACATTAAATTTGCTGATAGTATTTGCAATAATAACAGCATTTATTGAGATACTCAAATAAGCAGCGCCTATTTTCTAAAACAAAGTTTAGTGGAAAATATGAAATCAATTTTTTGTTTTTTTAGTCTATTGATACTTGTTATCACTGCTTGCAGGGATCCCCAAAATGCGGAACATAAACCGCTACCTGAAACTCCGGATTCGTCAGGGTTCGTGAAAGTTGATGGAACAAAATTGGATTTTATTGTTGAAGGCAAAGGAAAACCATGCCTGGTTATTGGTTCCTCCATTTATTATCCACGGACATTTGCTAAACTGCTGCAAGATCATTTTCAGCTCTGTTTTATCGATATGAGATGGTTCGCAAAAAGCTACTCCCCTGTGAATTTTTCTGATTTCACCTTACAAACCATTGTAGCCGATATAGAAAAAGTCAGATCGGACCTCAAATTAGAGAAAGTCATACTAATCGGGCATTCGATACATGGAGCCATTGCGTTTGAATATGCGAAGCAGCACCCTGACCACGTTTCTCACCTTGTTATGATTGACGCTCCGAATACCGCCGGTACTATAGACCAGGAAGTTGCTATCAGTGATTTGTGGAATACAGCATCAACTGACAGAAAGGATATGCAAAGTAAAAACTGGCAGATCCTTGCCAATATGAAAAGTTTAACACCTGCCCAATTGGAAATTGAGACTTATTGTTTAATGAGTCCTGAATACTGGTATGATCCAACTTATGATGCCAGGTGGTTATGGCAGGGAATGACATTGAACATTGATATTTTACATTATTTATATAACAATATTTTTTCAAATTATCATATGTTCAAGGATGGACGTAGAGTTCCTGTTCCGACGTTTCTAGCCCAAGGCAGATACGACTATGTATATCCTTATACGCTCTGGAACGGGTATGATACGATACAGGGACTTACCATTAAAATATTCGATAAAAGCGGGCATACACCGCAACTTGAAGAAAACGGGTTGTTCGATACAGAATTATTGAAATGGATAAATGAAAATCAATAAATGTTACTGATCAATCGATTAATTAAATGATATTCCCCGAAGCTATTAAATCATTCACCTTCCATTATCCATATCTCCACATCAGTCAACCCAGACAACTCTGACACTTTGTAGTCTATTCCCTTAGCAGTTTTGGAGATTTCGTATTTAAGGCAATATACCAATTTGAAATTTGAGGCTTTGAAAATGCGTTGATAAGTATCATATAGCATACTTCAGAAAATAGGAATGCGCTAACAGCGTTTCAAACGCCCGCCAGCGAAAGAATCTGGCTTGATACTTTAATAAAAACATCCTTTGCTGGCGCATCTCCATACGCGTAATGGTGTAGTTTATACCGACACCCGATACAAACGCACCCCAGTGGATTAAAACCAGATGCCATAGGTTATAGCTACGGCAAACAGAATTATAACAGTAAGCAATCCCAATTGAATCTGACTCCGGAGCCCAAACTCAGAAGCCCGCGACAAGTCAACCGATTGTCCTTTTTTATTTTTTATCCTCCATTTTATCAAGGTTATCATAGGTGTCCATTCAATAATAAAAACCAAAAGGAACAGGCTCATTTTTATAATAAACGCTGTGCTATGCAGATAATAAACGGTTCCTTTTTCGAGTCCGCCAAAGGCCCGGAGTAAGCCACTCAAAATCCAAATCCCGGCTGCCATACCCCAGTAATTATCCGCTCTGAAAACTTCAGAAAGGCCTTCCAAATCTTTTAATTTTTTCAGCGCATTTGCCCGGGCCCATATTGCATAAAAGCCAAGGCCTAATGTTAGCAGATGTATATAGGCTATTATGATTTGCAAACTCATCCTTATTATTTTTATTAAAGTTAATTACTTCCAGCCAGTTTTTATGCCAATGCCACCGATGCCTCGGCTGG
The DNA here is from genome assembly GCA_903913645.1 of uncultured Bacteroidales bacterium. GTDB lineage: Bacteria > Bacteroidota > Bacteroidia > Bacteroidales > UBA4417 > UBA4417. The sequence continues at coordinate 13,209 of CAIWMA010000510.1, forward strand.
CACTCGTCCTCCCGATGCGTGACGGTGTATTTTATACCGACACGTGTTATAAACGGGCGCCAGTGATGGATTCTGCCCCCAATAATATTGAATAAATCCTATGTTATGCGTTCGTTGTTTTTTCTTTATAGTGTTCAAGTCTATTTTCGTTAGTTGTCTTTTTACAGGGTTAAATTTCAATTCGTTTTTGCTTTGCCCAGCATCCAGGCTGAAACTCCACTAGAAATTGTCATAGCAAATGCGCTGCAAGCTAAATCAGCAAAAACACTTGGTAATGAAAAAATATGTTGCGCAGAAAACAGTCCGAAATTAATAGCTGTCCAAAAGAGTAAACCAATTATGAAACCATGCCTCAAACCAGAGCCAAAGGTTTTCGCACCCGACCATTTTATCATGGTGGTGATAAAAAAGCCAAATGCCAATGATGAGACAAGCAATGCCCACACAATCAATTGGTCGGGTGGTCGGTTAAGTTGATTTAGGTATTCTATTGAACCAGCTGGATGAGTTGCATAGAAGTCCTTTAAGAAAATAAAAAAAACACCCGCATGAAGTATGAGGTTTGCTATCGCGGTTACAAAGCCTGTCAAGATAAAATTTTTGCTCATATATTTTTCATTTAGTGTTTATTATAATTATTTCCTGTCTGTTTGGGTGTCACTCTGCAATGACCATAAACGTTTTGCGGCTCATGCGTCCCCGTTTTGTTACTTGTCAATTAATCTTTTGAAAAAGGACTGTTTTATCTTTCAATGAAATTTTTTTCACCTCATAACCGTATTCAAGTAATTCCTTTTTATAATTCAAGAAGGAATGGTCAATTGCAATTCCTGCAATATCCTTAATTTCATCAAAAGATAATTTAAATGATTGTCCACCATTTTTCTTGATATGTTTCCACAAGAGATTATATTTATTCATGATGCAAGGCGTTTCTTACAATGACGCATAACGTTCCGACGCTCCCGTTACACGGGACATTTATGGCGAGTACGGGATTAAATTGTTGCTTAACAGTCTGCCAGCAGCACTTGTCCCGATTTATCAGTAAATGTATATAAAGATTTCAAATGTTTCAACGATCACTACCTGTCCCGATGAAATCGGGAACCTGTCCCGATGAAATAGGGAACCTGTCCCGATGAAATAGGGAGCCTGTCCGATGAAGGCGGGAAATACCCGCATTTGCTATAGTTTTTGTTAGCGGCTGGCATTGGTTTGTATTTCATCTGCATATATTTTCTTGATGTTGGAAATCATATATAGTCCATATAATGTTGTGGCAGTTGCACACGCAAAACAAACGATAGCATTTATAATGTATTGATGCATTGAATGTTTAATCGTCAAATAAATTCCTGATAATGCAAAAAAAGTTGTCCAGGTGCCAATGTAATAGTCAAACTTTCTGTCAAACACTTTTGCTAATGGGAAAAAATGTAGCCCAACAATTAATGCGAAACAAGGAATAAATAATTCATCTTTATTAATATTGGCAAGAATATTTTGCACAACAAGTATTGCAACTCCCTCTGTAATCAATATTATCCAATATAGTTTCTCTTTTTTAGGGTCCTCCTGATTTTGAATTTTGGCTAAAAACTTTTTTCGCTTATTGAATTTAAAATAAAATGAAGTAAAAAAAAATAGTATAAGAATAAAAATAAATCCAAGGACATAAAAGTCTTCTCCCTTAAGACTAATTTCCCCGACTATAGTCCAAATTATAGTTAGCAAAGTCATTAAAGATAGTCCTCCTAATGGTTTATCTAATGTGGTTTTTAATTCCTTATCCATCTTTCAAATTGTTACTAAGCGTTATGCTTGCCGCTAAGGGCTGGGGTTATGTCAAGTGGCACATTGAGTAGTACTTAGCTGCAAGCCAATACGAATGATTCTGCGGGCAACGAAGCTTCAAATATACTCCAAAACCCGATATTTTTTATAACCTGATTTGTACCGGCACGGATTCACCATAGTTATAGTGGGAAATCCCTGAGAGACCATCCTGAATCATAAAAATTAATAGTCTGGCAATCACTTGCTTTGTATATCTTTTACATAAACATTTTAAAATATGTTTTGTTAATATTAATTATCGCAGCAGGTTTTATCCATACAATAACAATTTATAGAGGGCAACAGCATTATTCTCAAACGTAGCCATTAGTTGGGTTTAAAATAAAAACAGGCAAATGAAAATTAACGAACTCAATCAAAAACCAGGCATAGATAAAAATATCAAACTGGAAAAAACATACACTCAATTCGGAAAACTTCTGATTGAATTGCGAAAAAAAAACTTGCCTGATAGAATAGTAGTATTTATTAATAAAGATGTTGAAGAGCTGAACTCTATTACTGGTCCAGGTGACGAGTTGAGGAAAATAGCCAGGAAGAAACAAACAAGGATTATTAAATCACTTGAAAAAGAACTTAAGTTAGTGCCTAAAAACTATTATCGTAATCTTTGGTTAGCGGTTGGAATGGCTGTATTTGGTATTCCAATTGGCGCTGCCTTTGGAGCCGGCCTGGGAAATATGGCTTTTTTAGGAATAGGATTGCCAATCGGGCTTGTAATTGGAATGGCTGTGGGTACGGGAATGGACAAAAAAGCATTTAAAGAAGGAAGACAGATTGACCTGGAAATTAAATACTAAGCACAGCAGAGACTTTATGCTAAAAGGGGTTAAGTGTTAATTTATGTAACCTGGGGCAATTGAAGTAAAAATCCAGCTTGAACGTAACATTTATAATTATGAACAAAATCATCTTTTCGTTGGCAATGTTGCTGTCATTTACTGCAATGGCACAAAGTGATAATTATTCTGACGAGATGCAGAAAGCAATTGTAGCTTTGGATACATCCTACACATTTACGGAATTGCAGTCTGTAGCAAACATATTCGAACGGATTGCAGACGAAGAAAAAACTCAGTGGCTGCCTTATTATTATGCCGGGCTTGCATACGCAAACATTGGATGGGATGTCATAAACATAGATAAAGATGACAACGCAGAGAAAATACTGGCCCTTTGCAGTAAAGCAGAACTTCTGGAAAAGAATGCAGAAATTTATTCGTTGCGTTATATGGCAGCCACACAACAAACGATGGTTGACCCTGTAGCCCGTTGGGCTACGTACGGAATGGAAGCTAAGGCAATATTGGAGAAGGGGCTTGATCTTGACCCTGACAATCCAAGACTCCATTATCTTGAAGCAATGAGTGTTTTGAGCACTCCTGAACAGTTTGGCGGTGGTAAAGAAAAAGCCAGGCCTATGTTGGAAAAGGCCGTTGAATTGCTTAAAGCAGAACATGCAAAACCTTTATATCCGAACTGGGGTTTGTCAGCAGCTCAGGGAGCACTGGCAGGTATTAATTGGTAAAAACGAAAATTCGGTTTCCCGGAATCCGTACTCCCAAACTACGGATAGCAATGTTTGTTTTTATTTTATGGAAGTATACTGATAGCTGGAGATTAAGTTTTCATTTTAAAGTTTTATCAATCTGTTCACGAAGTTCTTTACATTTCCTGATGCCTTCGTGATGAGCGTCGAAGAGATTTCCGGAAATTATGCCGCGCCCATAAGCTAAAAGCATGCGTAATTGTGATATACGCAATAATTCCTGGCCATTAGTAATGTGGCCTTGCTTATTAATTTGTGCATGTTCGTCAATAAAAGCGGCAACCCGCTTTATGTATTGCGCATAATCGGTATTCAATATTTCAACCCGGTTTAAAACACTTTCGTGAAGATAAATAATATTGTTCAAAAGCTCTTTATTTTCGATTATGTCGAATTTGCCACTTACTTTTAATGCTTCGTACCGGCTAATATGGGGCTGTAATTCGGTGCTGCTGAAAAACAAATCGCCGTATTTCTGCAGACTGTCGGCACTGAGTGTATCACCCCGGCCAACTTTCTGAAAATACTCAATACCTGACAAGCTGAATTGATAAAACTGCAAACTGTTGCCAATGTTAACTGAATCGGCCTGCAAGTCCTTTTTTAAATCGGCAAGGAAAGCTTTTGCCTCCTTGTGATCTTTGGACTTCTCGCTCCAGTTGTGAAACCATATTGAAACAGTTACGGCAAATACAATTATCAGCACTTCAACTGATATATCAACCAGTTTGTGCCTAAAGCCCTTATCTTTATCAAGCATTGTGGTATAGGCTGTTTTTAAATGTTTCCGTATTTCATGTTCGGCCATACGCAGGTTCGTGTTTGTAATGAATAGAACGAATGTTGATTACCTATGTTTATTATCTAAAAACGAAGTTAAACCCAAATTACGCTTTAGCGTTATCGATTAACCAAATCTAATATTTGTCAAATATAAATCTTTGACAAACAAAGATTTGCTAAATCGGGGTTAACCAAAAAACGTAAATAGTTCGACTTTGTCTCCTATTGCGTAATTTGGGTTAAATATGCTACAACGTTTATATTGTTTTTAATTCAAATATACATCTAATTTTATTTGTTTTATTTGTACAGGCATTGATTATCAGCCTGCGGCTGATTAGATCGCTGCGCTGAGTTGAAAATCAGTGCCAGGGGGCATTTATATTAGATTTAAAAAATAGCAATGTTATAAACAAAGAAATAATTTTAACTGTGCTTTAAGATTAAAATTTTAACTGTTTCATTGCCGTTCCCCAATCTTCCAAATGATATACAGAAGTTAGTTTGCCATCAATTACAGTGTGAAAATCAATTGACATAATTTTAAAAGTTTTTGTGCCATCAGTTGGTGTCCCCATAAAATCGCCATTGGGTGTTCCGCTTACCAAACTGCGAACTACATATTTATTACCATCGTTGGCAATATCTTGCGGTTCCCATTTTAGGTCTGGAATAAGTTTCCAAAAGAATTCAACTTGTCCGATTAATGCAGGTTTTCCTTTGCTTTCGACTGAACCGCTTGAAAGAAAATCATCGGCTAAAACTTCTGTTAATACAGCAGTTGGTGTAGTTTCGGTGTTTACGGTTAATGCATTTTTGTAAAATGCGGTTAACGCTTCTCTATTTTTGTCCATTTTTTAAAAATTTTAAATGATTAATAATGAGGCAAAGATGAGGCGGTTTCAAATTTTGCACAATGGACAAATCAGTCTTTGTATGGCACTTTTGGGAAAAGTTACTTTTTGATATGCTTTTCTCTAAACTCTAAAGGTGTAGTTGCTGTATTTTTTTTAAAGTAACGAACAAAATAAGCAGGGTCTTCAAAACCTAAATCTTGCCCAATTACTTTGATGGATAAATTGGTATGAGCCAAAAGTCGTTTGGTTTCTAACAAGATTCTGTCGTTAATGATTTCTTTAGGTAATTTGCCCAAAACCTTTGTAGTAGCTTGTCCTAATCGCTTTTCGGAAATACAAATAAGCTTAGCGTAATCGTTTACACTTTTTAATTTAGTGTAGTTTGTTTCCAATAAATCACGAAAAAGTAAGGTGTAATCAAGGTCTGCACCTTTTTTCAATTCTGTAAATCCTTGCTTGCGTTTTTCTCTTTCAGCAAGAATTAGAAAATTATGTAACAAGTTTTTTAATAAAACAGGTTTTGAGTTGTCGGTTGGCAAACCCAATTCGTCGGTTATGTTTTCGCAAATAGTAGTAAATTTTTCAAAATCTGTTTTATTGAGTTTGATTATTGGCTTGTCAGCAAGGTCATTAAATAAAATGCTACTTCTTAAAAATTTTGTGTCGGTTTCTGTTGTGCAAAAAAAGTATTCGGTAAAAATTAAAATCTGTCCATCGTATTTTAGCAGTTGGTCAAACTGATGCACTCTGTCTTTGTCAATGAATAACAAAGAATAAGGTTCTATTTTTATAGGTTCAAAATCTACAAAATGTGTTGGTTGACAATTTTTAAATAAAAAGATGTGATAAAAATTTGTCCGATGTGGTGTAACTAATTGGTCTTTGCTTACCGTTGTCAAAGTGTGCAAAGAAACGACTTCAATCTGAAGGTCTGCATTTCGTTTAAATTGAAGTTTCTTTATTTCGTCAGCCATTGTTAATTTGAAAGCACAAAGATATAATTTTGTTTGTTGGTTGATGTTTGCACGCTTTTACCGGCATGCGTCGGGAGATGCGCTCCAGCCGTGGTTTATACCACCACCCGAAGGAATTGACTGCGGCGGACTTTCATTTTGTTCAGTAGCGAAGGAGTCAATACCACCACACGAAAGGATTACCTGCGGTGAGAAAAGTTCGTGCGGTAGTGGGGAAGGTGGTCAATCAAAGTCGGCAGCAACTTGATATTTCAAAACGTTTTTTTCATGCTGGTAACTGGTTTTGGTCCATTTTGGTTATGCCGCCGGGATATAAATATCAAATGTTGCCCCTTTATTTAATTCGCTTGTTGCGATAATGATTCCGTTGTGATTCTCTACTATTTTTTTTACGATGGCAAGCCCGATTCCAGTACCGGCATATACATCTTTCCCGTGAAGTTTTTGGAACACTTCAAAAATGCGTTCGCTGAAATGGGGCTCAAAACCGATGCCGTTGTCTTTGATAGTGATATGACAATAACTTTTTTCGGGAGAAAGCTTCCTGTTGTTTAATTTACTGTCTTTTACTATGCTGCTTTTTATTATTATATGTGATGGTATGTCGGGTTGTGAAAATTTAAGCGCGTTACTTATTAGGTTGTACATGAGCTGGCGAAACTGAAAAGCAATGATGTGAGCAGAGCAGAGTTCACTCGCATCGATGGTTGCATGTTTTTCCTGAATGGTATCTCTCAGTTCGGTTTTTACTTCTTCTATAATTGTACTGAGGTTTATTTTTTCAAACTTGTGATCGGTGGTGTTAATCCGCGAGAAGGCAAGTAAATCGTCAATAAGTTGCTGCATTCTTCCGGCTGCTAATTGCATTCGCTCAAAATTATATTTGCCTGTCTCTGATAGATTTTCATTTTCACTGTCAAGTATAATTGAGACAAAAGTCTGTATCTTACGCAGTGGCTCCTGCAAATCATGACTTGATATATAAGTGAAAGCCAGCAACTCCTTGTTGGCAATAATTAACTCTGCTGCCCGTTTCTCTTTCTCTTCGTTTTGAAAGGCGAGTTCTTTGTTGGCAATGATTAACTCTGCTGCCCGTTTTTCTTTTTCTTCATTTTGAAAAGCAAGCTCTTTGTTGGCAATGATTAACTCTGCTGCCCGTTTTTCCTTCTCTTCGTTCTGAAAGGCCAGTTCTTTGTTGGCAATGATTAACT
>CAIWMA010000511.1 GCA_903913645.1 uncultured Bacteroidales bacterium
AAAACTATTGTCGACAACCCACCTTATGTTTCAGTTAAAGATCAGTATACAGAATTCTTCTCTGAACTGGATGAAGCTGTTAAAATGTTTGATCCAGCCAAAGGTTTCCTAAACGCTAATGAGGACATGATATATGGTGGGAATGTAGCTTCATGGAAGAAATTTGCAAATTCACTTCGCTTGCGCCTTGCACTGAGAGTTTCGGAAATAGATCCGGCTTTGTGCAAAACTCAGGCTGAAGCAGCTATCGCCGCTGGTGTTATGGAATCATCATCTGATGATGCACAATGCCCGCCTTCGAACCAGGGCTGGGGTAACGACTATAATTATACTCTGCTTTGGGCATGGGGCGAAACACAGCACATGACATCTTCTTTCGAGAAACTTGTAACCAACATTGGTGGAATTGATTGGCCTGCAACAGTTGCAGCGACTACAAAACCTGCAAAAGTTGACCCGAGAGCTCCTATAATGTTCGATCCTTCCTCAAGCGGATCATGGAAAGGCGTTCCTCCGGGATTGCATCCTGATAATGTTAACCAGGAACCTAATAAGAGTACAGAGATTTCATTACTTGGTGTTTATACTGTTGGACCCGATGGTGCACGCAAACTTAACCGAAAGTATGATCTTTTGCTTTATGATGAAGTATGTTTCCTTAAAGCAGAAGCTGCGTTACGTAGTTTTGGCCCCGGAAGTGCAAAAGCTGAATATGAAAAAGGTGTAACTTCATCGTTTGCCCGTTGGGGAGTATCAGGAGCCAGCAACTATCTTGCATCAAATGCTAAGAATGTTGCCGGTACCAGCGCTAACTTTGATGATAACAGCGGTGCTGGTAATACCCAGCTCGAAAAAATCATTACCCAAAAGTATATTTCACTTTTCCCTGATGTATCTATCGAAGGCTGGAGTGATAAACGTAGGCTAAACCTGCCTCGTTTTGATGTTTGCGCTTACCGCGATCCTGCTACCTACGGATCAGCACCAACAAGCATAACAGATCCGAAAAGCTTTATAAAAAGAGTAAGGATTCCTGCAACTGAAGCCGTTAACAACACTGTTGAATACAATAAAGGTGTTACTTTAATGGGTACTGGAGGAGATCATACAAATACAAATCTTTGGTGGGATACAAATTCAAATAAATGTACTTCGCCGAATTAAACTAGTCTGCCCGTAATACAAGAAAAAGATCAGGTATTCTCTTTTGAGTGCCTGATCTTTTTGCATTTATAAGAACTACTTATTTATCGAGGATTGAGTGAGATGCGATAATACTCATTATGAATTAAATTCCAGGCAATTGACCAGGTTACTCATTATAACTCTTAGCCACAGATTACACAGACGGCGCAGAATTATTAAATGCAACAAAACTTATCATGAGTTGAAATCCTTAAAAGAAGGCTTTAATGTTTTTTATTCTCAGAGAAAGATGTGCCGCATTTTATTATGCGTTTAGCAATTCAGGATGCTCAGCATGTATTTTTAAAATCAGTTCTCCAAAGAGTGTATTCGCCCAGGCAAACCATTTGCGTGTAAATTTTGTTGGATCGTCCTTATGGAACGATTCATGAATAAAGCCGGTGCCGGCATGCGTTGTTTTTAAAAAATGCAGGCTTTCCCTTATTTCTTCAACATCAGTACTGGTTAAGGCTCGCATGATTATTGTCATGGGCCAGATCATATCTTTAAGCGTGTGAGGACTTCCAATCCCCGAAGCTGCTTTTCCTTTAAAATACCAGCAGTGGTCCTCGCTGAAAAGGAATTTCCTGGTATTCTGATAAACCGGGTCTTTTGCGTCGATACATCCCAGGTACGGAAGGGCAAGCAGGCTGGGAACATTACTGTCGTCCATCATCAGGTGGTTGCCATAACCATCTGCTTCATATATAAACACTTTTCCATAATCCAGGTGGTCGGTTATTGAATGTTGTTTCAATGCCTGTTCAA
>CAIWMA010000512.1 GCA_903913645.1 uncultured Bacteroidales bacterium
AAGGCGCAGTTGCTGTTCCATCTGCTGGGCTGCATTTCAGCCGCGAACTAATGAAACGCCTTGAACTTCAAGGTGTTAATTTTGCCGAAGTAACTTTACACGCCGGCCTTGGCAACTTCCGCGCTATCGATGTTGAAGACCTTACCAAATACAAGATGGATTCTGAAGAACTACTAATCGAAGAAGATCAGGCTGCTATTGTAAACAGATCCATCGAATCACGCAGAAAAGTCTGTGTGGTTGGTACCACCACCATGAAAGCAGTTGAATCGTCGGTAACTATTTCCGGGCAGGTTAAACCCTACAGCGGATGGAGCAACAAATTTATTTTCCCTCCTTACGATTTCAGCATAGCTTCCAGCATGATTACAAATTTACACCTTCCTCAATCACCAATGATGATGATGGTTGCAGCCTATGCCGGTTACGATCTGTTGATGAAAGCGTACAAAGAAGCTGTTGCACAGAAATACCGTTTCTTTACTTACGGTGATGCAATGCTGATCCTGTAAAAAGCAGTAGAGCTTTGATTTTATTTATTATGAAATCCCTTCGGAAGAGGGGATTTTTTTTTGACCTTTGCGGAAGTACATCTGCCATGAATCTTTGGACACTTATACATTCTTCAGAATTAAAATCAGTCATTGAAAACCAAAAGAAGCAGTCTTCTAAAGTAAAATTATCCACTATGGAATCTATCCGTAAAATATACAAAACCGGCCTCGGTCCTTCGAGCAGCCACACCATGGGTCCGCGATTTGCTGCTGAAAAATTCAGGCTAAAGAATGAGCTTGCCTCCCAGATTCGCATCACGTTATATGGAAGCCTGGCAGCTACAGGCAAAGGCCATCTTACGGATAAAGTGCTTCGTGAATCGTTTCCAGAAGATAAAGTGAAAATTATATGGCAGAAAGATACCGTTTTGCCACAGCATCCGAATGGGATGAAATTTGAAGCCCTTGATGATAAAGGTACGTTGCTCGATGAATGGACAGTTTTTAGCGTTGGCGGCGGCGATATTGAAGATGATGAATTGAAAGCTCAGAAAGTTAACGTTTATCCTCATACAAAAATGACGGATATCCTGAAATGGTGCCAGCAGAATGGCCGCACACTTTGGGAATATGTTGAGATACACGAAGGCGAAGAGATATGGGATTTCCTGGCCGGAGTATGGAAAACCATGAAAGAATCCATCTCACGCGGACTTGAACACGAAGGTGTATTGCCAGGGATATTGCACCTTCCCCGAAAAGCTTCCTCCTACTATATTAAAGCCAAAAGTTCTGCTGGCACTCTGCAAAAACGGGCTTTGGTATTTGCTTATGCCCTGGCTGTTTCCGAAGAAAATGCCGGTGGTGGAACTATTGTCACCGCTCCCACTTGTGGCTCTTGTGGCGTGGTGCCGGCAGTATTGTTTCATTCCCAGCAAACATATGATTTCTCAGATACCAAAATTTTACGTGCTTTAGCAACTGCTGCCCTGATTGGCAACCTGGTAAAAGAAAATGCTTCCATTTCGGGTGCCCAGGTTGGTTGCCAGGGAGAAGTTGGAACCGCATGTTCCATGGCAGCGGGAGGTGCTGCGCAACTTTTTGGCGCTACTCCTTCGCAGGTGGAATATGCCGCCGAAATGGGGCTGGAGCATCATCTCGGACTTACTTGCGATCCGGTTGCCGGGCTGGTACAGATTCCGTGTATTGAGCGAAATGCCATCGGGGCCGGCCGGGCTATGGATGCCAGCGCTTATGCTTTGCTATCCGACGGGCAACATCGTGTAAGTTTCGATAAAACCTGCCTTGCCATGAACCAAACCGGGCACGATCTGCCGGATATCTATAAAGAAACATCTGAAGGAGGATTGGCATTGCTAGTGAAATAATGATTCTAGAGTCTGGAAACAGGAAACTTCAGCTCAATAATGAAATATTTACATTGAAATTAAAGAATTTGAATGCTTGCAACCCAAAAGTCTACAGTCTAAAAGCCTAAACTCAATGAAAAACTATGCAATAATAGTCGCAGGAGGAACTGGAAGCCGTATGAAAGGCGAAGTGCCGAAGCAGTTTATGCTTTTAAACGGCAAACCAGTTATTTTGTATTCGATTGAAGCTTTCTTTGCATTTGATCCTTTGGTTGAAATCATTTTGGTAATACATCCTAACTATTTGTTATATTGGAACCAGATGATCAGGGAATTCAAAATATCCATTCCATTCAAAGTTGTTGAAGGGGGTAAAATGCGTTTTGATTCAGTGAAAAATGGATTGAAACTCGTTAATGATGAGGGTTTTGTAGCTGTTCATGATGCAGCCCGACCCGCAATAAATGCTGATTTCTTAAGAAAATTATTTGCCGCAGCTTCAACCTTTGGTTCCGCTATTCCTGTTGTTGCTGTGACTGATACAATACGTATCATTGACGGCGATACTTCGCACCAGCAGGACCGCACTTTTTTACGTGCCATACAAACGCCCCAGGTTTTCAGAGCTTCGGAATTACAACGGGCCTATACACAACCCTATGAGCCAAATTTTACTGATGACGGATCGGTTCTGGAATCTGCCGGATTTCCTGTACACCTGGCGGAAGGCAGAAGGGGAAATATTAAAATCACTCATCTGGAGGATATTGCGGTGGCGGAAGTTCTGATAAAGGGTTTAACCAAAGAGGAACAGAGGATATAGAGGTACACGGAGGTAAATGCACTTTTGCTTTTGTAAAAAAAGAAACCACTAAGGCACTAAACACACTGAGTGACACTAAGGAATTCCTGAGAGCAATTCTTCCTTTTGTGTCTTTTGTGGTAATAATATCTAATCCATTCTATCGGTGTTATCTGCGTTCCATTCTTCTATTTGAAACATGTCGTCCTTTCCATTCATACGTACCAATGTTTCCTGCTATACCTATCAGAAGTGTATAAACAGCATTCAGCAATTCCATTAATGGAAATAGAATCATTAACGACTTGCTCCTTTGAAAATTGCTATAATTCAGCATTAACGGCAGATCGATAATCATTTTTAAGAGGTATAATCCTAAAAAGAGCCTAAAATATCCGGGATTAACTACTGATGCAAAAGCGGTAAAAACCAGTAGACTATTTGTAAGGAAAACCAATATTGAAGTGACAATCAGCAAGAAATCGGTATACCCGCGGCTTTTGGAAATCCAACGCAACCGCTGCTGAATAAAAGGTTTAAGTCCGTGAGCTGCTGGAGTTATGACAATTGCTGATTCCGACCGTAAAAACCGTATCGTTTCTGTACCGAATCTTCGTTTAATATTCATCATCAAAAATATATCGTCACCCGAAGGATATTGCAGATTTCCTGAAAATCCACCGCAACTTTCATAGGCCAGACGGGTAAAAGCTATATTCGCTCCGTTTGCGAGAATTGGAAATCCTGCATTACACGATCCGGCAGCTGACGATATCAGGCTCATAAATTCGAGCGCCTGAAGTTTGCCAAAAAATCCTTCGTTGTCTGACATGCTTACCGGCCCAAGTATCATTTGGGGCCCGTGCATTTTATAAAATGAAGCAATAGTTGAAATCCAAAGATTTCCGGCTGTACAATCAGCATCTGTAATTACAATTAATTCGCCCGTACTTGCCTTGATACCACAATCAATTGCGGCTTTTTTACCGGAACCGTCTTTCTTCCCAAGTGTGATCAATTTCGGAATGTGGGAGTCCTTTTCCAGGGCAATGAATTCTTCAACCAAACGGGATGTTGAATCGGTGGAATGATCGTCAATAATAATAATTTCGAGCAAGTGCGAAGGATAATTCTGATTACTCAAACTACTTAAAAGCAAAGGTACATTGATCGTTTCATTTCGGGCTGCGACAATAATACTGACTTTAATTTCAGGCAAAGAATCGGTTTCTCTGAAAATTTTCAATTTCAACCATCCGATGGTTATAACTAAGATCAATATAGCATATCCAATAAAAATGATAACTGAAATCAAGGTGAATATCATCGCCTGAAGAATTTTAACCTGAAAATAACCAAAACTCCCGCCAGTGATGGAATGGCAATATTCAGAAACCAGATCAATGTGGAAGCCGAAACTACTGCCAGTGTCGCTTCTGCATCCAAAACACCAGGTCTGGTAAGTAATCCAAAAAGAAAGACAGAAACTGAGCCTCTAACGCCAAGTTCGGTTAACGCAGCAGTTGGAATTGCTGCCAGTACCAGGTAAATAACAGGTATTGCCAACATACACTGCACCAGCGTGAAATTTAATCCCATTAACCTGATGGCCAGGTAGAACTGGGTCGAAAATACCAGGTAACGAAACAGGCTAAGTAAAACAGTTTTTAGCAGCAATGGTTTCGGCGAATCAGCCATTGCATCGATGCTGCTCCTGATCCTTTTTGAATATTTTTTCGGTATTAGAATTGAGACGCGGTGTAATGCTGAAATATTGAAAAAGACAAAAACCGAAAAAAGTGAAACGGTAACCAGCGTAAAAGAAAATCCGGTTACGAGCCAGGTGCTGTCGGACGTTAGCGATGTAAGGTATAGCAGGGCAAATAACAGGTATGCTATCGTCCCGATGACAACTGTTACCAGCAACTGGCTGAAACTACCTATTATGGTGAGAAGAATCGCTTTAATCGGATCCGTTTTTTTTAAAATAAAAACCCTGCCAATAAACTCACCTACCCTGTTTGGTGTAAAAATACTTACCGCGAGCCCTCCAAGGACCGCTTCGTACGAAGTTCCAAGACTCACTTTTTCAGCCTGGCTGATTAGTAATTTCCATTTTAAAGATTCAATTCCCCAGTTGATAACCATTAGGATTATGAGCGCACTGGAAATATAGATTACATTATCGCCATTAAGAACCGATTCGAAAAATGCATTCACCTGCCCGGCAGGAAGCGCATAAATACGATAAAAAATATAGGAAAGCGACAGCGCGGCAATTGCAAGCCGTGTAGCAATGTCCAGTGTTTTTCGTATTTTTGGCGTTAGGATCAAAGGATGGGTTTGGTTTTGGGGGTTAGGTTTTGGGATCAGGGATCAGTTTTCAAAATTTTAATTGCCAATGCTGGAACCTGGAACTTTGAATCTTGAACTTTCCATTAACTCATTTTAAAAATAAAACAAAATAATTTTTCAAAACATTGGCAAGCGAACGCATCATATTAGGCATCGACCCGGGGACCAACATCATGGGATTCGGTTTAATTGTGGATAAAGGTAAGAAAATTGAGCTGATTGCACTCGATGTAATTAAACTTGACCACCTGGATACGCATCCATTGAAGCTAAAAAGCATTTTTGAAAAAGTGCTTGGCCTCATCGATCATTATCATCCTGATGAAGTGGCGCTGGAAGCGCCATTTTTTGGCAAAAACGTTCAGAGTATGCTTAAACTGGGTCGTGCACAAGGCGTTGCAATGGCTGCAGCGTTATACCGCGATATCCCTATTTTTGAATATTCCCCGCGTAAAGTAAAGCAATCTATCACCGGGCATGGAAATGCATCAAAAGAACAGGTTTCGGCGATGATAAACCGCCTTGTAGTTATTGCTGAACAGCCCAAATACTTCGATGCCACTGATGCCGTAGCCGTAGCTTGCTGCCACTATTTCCAGCGAACTGCGGAAGGGCCAGCAACAAGCTATACCGGGTGGGGAGCATTTGTGAGTAATAATCCGGGAAGGGTGAAGTGAAAAATATTGGAAGATCAATGGTCGATGTCGGAATAAAAGAGAGAAGACGTCAGTAAATAAAGCAGACTATTACATCTTTAAGTTCAGTCAACTTTTCACTATTCTCTTTTCACTATTCACTAACAAGACTACATCAACTTCTGATACGCCTGCCACCAGCGATCGGGGATTTCATCGGCCAGGGCAGTTTGATAGTCCGCGGCAGAACAAGGAACAATGTAATGGCGGCGGTACTTTTCGCGAATATTATCCGAACATTTTATTTCCATCCACCAGCGTTCGGTGGGTTTGCTTTTATAAAATACTATACCTTCGTCGAAGTCCGTAACCTGAACAGTATATCGGATGTAATTATCAGCACCCGCCGAAGGATGATCGTCCTGCCGGTGATAAAAACCATCAATAAAATACCAGATCATTTGTGCCAGCAGATGGGCTGTTTGCCCGTTGCGATCAAGCGCAGGGTTCATTTCGAAAAATCCTGCAGAAGTAATTTTATCGCTCATCCCAGCATAACGCACAATCTGGCATGCTTCTTCTCCGTAAAAACCATTTGGTGTGGCGTTGGCATTGCCCGGTGCATCACTTTGCCGGATAGACGAAATATCGAACGAAAACAAATCTGCATTCCTTACCAGCGGCTCCACCTGGGTAATATCATTATGCAAAATGCCCAGACGGTAAATATCGAAAAACAGGTTACGCATCAGGTCGATAGCACCCTGTTCAACAAAGTAGGTTTGGTAACCGATATTGGTATAATTAAAAAGATAGTTAGGTTTGTGAAGGATTATGTGGCTCAGGTACGAGCGTGAATTAAGCTGGTCTTCACTTTCGCCCAGATCGAAGAGATTATCAACTGCAGCAATATTGATAATATTTTTGCGGTTTTTATAAGCGCGGTACATGGCATAAGTCATATCCTGGCCGCCACCAATAATCACAGGAACAATATTAAGTTCAAGAAGTGCTTCAACTACAGCTGTTACCGCGAAATACGTATCTTCAACTGTGTCACCACGCATAATATCGCCAAGGTCGGCAACGCGGGTTTTATAATCTCCCGGTAAAAGCCTGTAAAGGTATTCGCGCACACTGTATGAAGCCATGCCACAGCCCTGGTTATCAACCGCATTACGGTCTTCATCAACACCAAATATTGCAACTTCAATATCAGCAAGATCAGGAAATCCTTCCTCCTTGTTGTGTGTTTCGAAAATCTCACCTAATCGTTTGCCAGTATGCGCTGCAACATGCGGCAGTATTATATCCTGAACCGGTTTAAAGTAGCTGGAGATATGCATAAAATAATTATGAGCTATGAGTTATAAGTTATGAGTTAGCGCTTAACTGCAAATATAGGACTAGTTTGGGCTTAAGCATTACCGCATTAACACATTATCGAATTAACACATTTTTACTTTTTACCTCGTGGAACAAATTTCTTTTTTGACGGAGCCGGAGCGGCATCGCCTAGTTTAATGCATTCTTCCAGTGTAAGTTGAGCCGGATCGGAGCCTTTGGGTATCTTTATATTGTTTTTTCCAATGGCAATATACGGGCCATAACGACCATTAAGTACAAGTACATCGGGACGTTCGGTAAATGATTTGATTGTGCGGTTTGCAGCTTCGGATCGTTTTGCATCAATGAGTTCAATAGCCCTTTCAATTGTGATTGTAGCCGGATCATCAGTACTTTTTAAAGAACAGAATTTAGACTGATGCAACACATATGGCCCAAAACGGCCAATGGCCACTATAATATCTGCATCTTCATACTGACCCAGTAAGCGCGGGAAATCAAAAAGTTTTATTGCTTCTTCCAATGTAATACTTTCAAGGGTCTGTCCTTTGCGTAATCCAGCAAACTTTGGTTTATCAGGTGAATCTGTTTCGCCTATCTGGGCAATTGCTCCATACCTGCCAAGTTTTACATAAATATTCATTCCCGAATCAGGATCTTTTCCCAGGAGTTTTTCGCCTTTGGCTCTTTCACCGCTTTCCATGGTTTCGAGTACTTTTTTATGAAATGGAGTGTAAAACTCGCCAATCATCAGGTTCCAGGCTTTCAGTCCATCGGCAATTTCATCAAATTCCTTTTCGACGCTGGCAGTAAAGTTGTAATCCATAATATCGTCGAAATACTGCTGCAGGAAACGCGTCACCAGTTCGCCTGTATCGGTCGGGAAAAGCTTGGATTTTTCGAAGCCGAACTTTTCGTGTTTTACAGTTTCCTTGATTTTCCCGTCTTTTAACATAAGCTGTTTGATGTCGCGGGTATTTCCATCGCGATCTTCTTTTACAACATATTCGCGTTTTATGATGGTCGAAATAGTTGGTGCATACGTTGAAGGACGGCCGATTCCGAGTTCTTCAAGTTTTTTTACCAGGCTGGCTTCAGTATAGCGTGGCTGGCTGGCGGTAAATTTCTGAACAGCTTCTATATGGTGCATCCCGAGTTTTTCGCCTTTTTTAACCGGAGGTAAAAGCCCTTCAGTCTGTTCGGTATCATCGTCTGTCGATTCCATGTAAACTTTCAGGAATCCATCGAATTTAATTACTTCTCCAAGCGCAACAAATTGTTCTTTGCTGTTCGAAAGGTCGATATTTATATTTGTCTTTTCCAGGATAGCGTCCGCCATTTGCGATGCAATGGTTCGTTTCCAGATCAGGTCGTATAGGCGTTTCTGTGATGCATCACCTTCGATGGTAATGCTGTTCATGTACGCTGGCCTGATGGCTTCGTGTGCTTCCTGAGCGCCTTTGCTTTTTGTGGCAAACTGACGCGATTTGTGGTACTCAGCACCAAACTGTTTTGTGATTTCTTCCTTCGCCAGTCCCAGTGCGGTTTGCGACAGGTTAACGGAGTCGGTACGCATATAGGTGATTTTTCCGCTTTCGTAAAGTTGCTGGGCAACCGTCATGGTGCGGCTTACTGAGAAACCCAATTTACGGCTGGCTTCCTGCTGTAATGTAGACGTTGTGAACGGTGGCGCCGGTGAGCGTTTACCTGGTTTTTTATCAACATCGGCAACTGAATAAGCTGCCTTGCTGCACTGAGTCAGGAAAGCGTGGGCTTCTTCGAGCGTTGGGAATCTTTTAGGAAGATCGGCTTTAAAAGTAGCATTTCCTTTATCATTATTAACTTCGAACAAACCGCTTACTTTGTACGAAAATGTAGATTCGAATTTGCGGATATCTTCTTCGCGCTCAACAATAAGCCTAACGGCCACGCTTTGTACACGACCAGCTGAGAGTGATGGTTTAACTTTTTTCCAGAGAATAGGTGATAATTCAAAACCCACAAGCCTGTCGAGGACACGGCGGGCCTGTTGTGCATTTACTAGATTCTGATCAATTCTGCGTGGCGTTTTAATAGCTTCTGTAATTGCTGATTTTGTAATCTCATGAAATACTATCCGGTTTGTTTTCAGCGGATCGAGGTTCAATACTTCAGCAAGGTGCCACGAGATGGCTTCTCCTTCGCGGTCCTCGTCAGTCGCGAGCCATACTGTTTCGCAACCGTCCGCCAGTTTCTTCAGTTCGGTAATAACCTTCTTTTTGTCGGGCATCACTTCATACACCGGCTTGAATTGATTATTTACTTCAATGCCAAGTTCTTTGGTTGAAAGATCACGGACATGGCCGAAGCTTGACTTAACAATAAAGTCTTTCCCCAGGTATCCTTCGATGGTTCTGGCTTTAGCCGGTGATTCAACAATTACAAGATTTTTACTCATATATTTTAAATTAAATGCAGAAAATCGGCTGCAAAGTAACGCAATATAATTACAACTGAAATCACATTTTGTTATGTACACCTTAATAGTAACATAAAATATAGGTAAAATAACTGATGATTTAATACATATATTTTTTTTATACGTATCTGATTACCTGATATTTATTGCTCGTAATACGTGATTGTATTTGTTGTAATTTTGCAAGCCAAAAAAAAATTGTATTTACTATAATTGTTGAATTGATACCGTGGAACTTAAGAAGAAAGCATATATAGAGACTTACGGATGCCAGATGAATATTTCGGATAGTGAGATTGTAGCATCCATACTTGAAACTCAGAATTACGAATCTACAACCGATATAAAAGCCGCCGACCTGATACTATTGAATACCTGTTCGATACGCGACAACGCCGAACAACGTGTACGCAACCGCCTGAACGAACTTCATGCTTTGAAACGTAAACATCCCGGCCTGGTAATCGGGCTATTGGGTTGCATGGCTGAACGGCTGAAAGATAAATTGTTGGAAGAAGAACGTCATATCGACCTTATCGTTGGTCCTGATGGATACAGGCAATTGCCTCAATTGCTCGAACAGGTTGAAAGTGGACAAAAGGCAATTAATGTATTGCTATCGGCCGACGAAACATATGCTGACATTAATCCTGTTCGCACTGGTGGAAGTGGTGTAACTGCATTTATAAGCATTATGCGTGGATGTGAAAATTTCTGCGCTTACTGCGTTGTGCCATACACTCGAGGCAAAGAGCGAAGCCGCAATCCGCAAACCATTATAAAAGAAGCCCGTGAACTTTTCGATCAGGGATTTCGTGAAGTTACTTTACTGGGCCAGAATGTAAACTCATATCATGGCGAAGAAAACGGGCTGCCTCTGGATTTTCCTGCTTTACTCGAACAAGTGGCTTCGGTAAATCCGCTGCTACGTATACGATTTGCGACATCTCATCCGAAAGATATTTCGGACACCTTACTGGAAGTAATAGCTGCTCACGAAAATATCTGCAAATCCATTCATCTCCCTATTCAATCAGGCAGTACCCGTATGCTCGGAATGATGAAACGCAGCTATACCCGCGACTGGTATATGGACCGGATTGCCGCCATCCGCCGGATTATTCCCGGTTGTGCCGTTACTACGGATATTATAGCCGGTTTCTGTTCTGAAACTGAGGAAGATCACCAGGAAACCATTTCGGCTATGCGCCAGGTTGGATACGATTATGCCTATATGTTTAAATATTCGGAACGACCAAATACGATTGCAGCCAGGAAATATCCTGACGATGTACCCGAAGAAGTGAAGAGCCGTCGTCTTGATGAGATAATTTCTTTACAGCAGGAACTCTCGCTCAAGAGCAATAAACTCGAAATCGGGAAAGAATACGAAGTATTGGCCGAAGGCATTTCAAAACGCTCGGACCAGCAGCTTTTTGGACGGACAAGTCAGAACAAGGTAGTTGTTTTCCCCCGTGAATCCTACAATCCGGGCGATTATGTTAATGTTAAAATTCTATCCTGCACGGCTGCCACACTAAGGGGTGAACTGAAAAAATAATTAATTCCCCTGTAAACAATGCAGCATTCACGGGTAACTATTTAAATTAATTTATTATATCTTTGCTGCATTGAGATCTGACTTAATACTCTGATAAAATTATACTTATGAATATCAAGCTTGTAAAATTTAAGCTTTTCTTTTTTTTAATCATCGGCCTGGCTATGATTTCATGCGTGCCGCAGGCTAAAATGAAGTATCTGCAAACAAAAGAAGGTGACTCAATTGTAAGCGAATATAAAAATATAAAACCGGACTATAAACTGAAACCAGGCGATTATCTTTATATACGTGTTCTCACCCTCGACCAGAAAAGCAATGAATTATTTGCTTCCATGAACGGTTCGGGAGGACAAAACGGATACGTGAATTCAAATGATCAGAGTCTTTACCTAACCAGTTACCTTGTAAATGATTCGGGATTTATTTCTTTTCCGCTTTTAGGCAGTATACCGGCAGCCGGCCATACTGTGATTGAAATGAAACAAAGCCTTACTAAAGCGGTTTCTGAAATTATTCGTGAATCAAGCGTTGTCGTGAAACTTGTTCTCTTTAATATTTCTGTTCTTGGCGAAGTTAAAAACCCTGGTAAATATACCATTAACAGCGATAGGGTCAATATATTTGAAGCGCTGGCTCTGGCTAACGACGTCACAGCTTTTGGTAACCGTACCAAAGTTCAGATTATCCAGATCGGAAGAGCGTCGTGTAGGGAAAGAGTGTCTTCGCCTGTGTAGATCTCG
>CAIWMA010000513.1 GCA_903913645.1 uncultured Bacteroidales bacterium
AACTTGGTCAGAGAAATGCGGTTAAAGAGCACAAAAGTTGCAACTCAAAAAAAAGGAGAAATTCCAACGTTGTTTACTGAGGACAGACAACCGCTCGAAGGATATTATATAGCAATTCCCCGCACATCCTCTGAAAACAGGAGGTATATTCCAATTGGCTATTTAAATTCAAATGTTATCGCAAGTAATGATCTTCAGATTATTCCTAATGGCACACTTTACGAATTTGGGGTATTAACAAGTTTAATACATATGGCTTGGGTAAAATATACCTGTGGCCGTTTGAAAAGTGATTTTCGCTTCTCAGCATTATACACTTACAATACTTACCCCTGGCCCGAAAACCCAACCGAAAAACAAACTGCAGCAATTGAAGCCGCCGCGCAAAAAGTATTGGATACACGGGCTGAGTTTCCAAACAGTTCGTTTGCCGATTTATACGATCCTTTAACCATGCCGCCCGCCCTGGTAAAAGCACATAACGAGCTGGATAAAGCTGTTGACCAGGCATACCGCACCCAGCCTTTTACCAGCGAAGCGAACCGAATGGTATTTTTATTTGAGCTTTACGAGAAATATACAGCGGATTTATTTACAAAGAAGAAGGTTAATTGAAAACCCATCCTCGGGAATGATTACAAATCCAGCCTGATGGCAATTGATTTTCTGGAAAAATAACCTATACATGCAACCTTTCTCGATAAATTCCTCCCTTTACTATTTACGGTTATTTCTGTTCTCAGAGAGGAACTTTTCTATAGCTTTGGGAAAGTTTACATGACTGATCTTTAATGAGTATAATTTAACTTTGAATTCGCATAAAAGAAATATAATATTATACAATAATTAGTTTAATGTATTGAAAATGAGAAAGATAATTGTTGTTTATCCGGTTTTATTCATTGCTTTGCTTTCAGTTTCGCCGGTCTTTTCTCAAAGATTTACGGTGGGCATCCTTAACGGAATTAACTTTACCCAACCACAGGGTTACTTTACTTATGGTAAATGGGAAGTTAAAAACGGCCCTGTTGCAGGCCTGTTTTTAGGCTGGAAGCTTACAAAAATCTTGTCGGTACAATCCGAATTTAATTATACTGTATTAAATTATTCACATAAACAGTATAACAATCCCGGGTATCTATATTATCCTCCGTATTTATCAACAATTTATATTGCGCCATATTATTATAACCTGGATGAAAAATGGGAATATAGCTTTTATCGCATCCCTTTATACCTGAAAATCAGCACTCCAACCAAACTTAAACTGGAATTGGCGCTGGGAGGCTATTTCAGTTTTCGTGATAAATACGAAGTCCCCGATTACCCTATCTCCTACAATTTTAGTGATATTATGATGTCGCCTGCTACTAGTTCTGAAATCCCGCCTAAATATGATGCAGGTTTATTTTATTCCGTAGGGTTAGCCTATCCGATTGCCAAAGATTTCAATGTTTACCTGAGTGGCCGGTATTTCTCCGGCAAGCGAACGTACATAGAATCAGTAGCCGCAACCAATGGGGCTGCTGAATTAACATTCGGATTGGGATACAGCGGATTTTTTAAAAGTAAAAAAGTAGTCAATTTATCGGAAACAGAGAGCGACAGCACTTCACATACTTTAACAGTAACCCCGAAAATGGGAATGGCAATTACCGGAAATTCGGGAAGCGACAACAATAACATGTATTCGGATGCAATCGGGTTAAGTACCGGGTTATCATTTATATATCGCTTTTCGAAGCATTTTGCGCTGCAAAGTGATTTGTTGTTCGAGCGAAAAGGATATAAGTTAAAAGGGGAAAGTAACTCGCTTTTCAAATATACTCCCGGTGGATACTATACACTTGATAACAGGCTTAGCCTTGATTATGTAACTATTCCAATGTTGGTAAATGTGAGTTTCGGTGAAAAATTTACGCTGTATTTCAATGCCGGTATTTATGCTGCTATGCTAATAAACGCTAGATGTACAGGTACCGCCTATACTACCACCTCGACCGAATCATCCTACCAGGTTTATAAAATTACGGTTTATAATGATATTGACGGTTATATGAAAAGCAACGATTGGGGATGGGCTGCAGGCGGCGGCCTGCAATACCCGGTATTTAAGAAATATAAGCTGGATTTGGAATTCAGATACAACCAGGGTTTTTCGAATATTTATGCTTATGATTATAACTCTTTCCGCGTAGGGAATGAAGATACTGAGTTTATAAACAGATCATATTCAGTATCTTTAGGTTTCCTGATACCAATCAATTAATTCAATTAAAATTATGAAAAATTTTATATTTGGTATTTTGATCCTTGGTTTTATAACTTCCTGTTCCAAATTTCCTGGCCCATCCATTGGATTAGTCAGTGGATATTTGTTTTACAAGAATGGATCAGAACAAAGAGCCATGGCAGGCGAGTTTTTAAAAGACAGCATTTTACTCCAGGTTAACGGGCAGGTAAATATGCCGGCAGGAATGCGCGTGGAATTCAGCATACTGACAGGCGGTGGAGAATTAACAAAGCCTGTTACCATACTTGACCAGTCGGGAATTGCATATACAAATTGGAAACTGGGATTTGAAAGTAATCAACAAATTGTAAAAGCTTCAGTTTATGATATTAATGGTATTTTTTTGAGTTCAACCTATTTTATTGAGTATGCTTTCCGTCCGAACGCCTGGGATACTGTTAAAGCGTATCCTGATGCAAATATGTGGGATTTAGTTGCTGATACTATTAATAATTTAACTTTTATGGTCTCCGGCGGACAATTATACAAGCAATCAGGTAAGTATTACGAATGGGAGGCTGTTAATTCCAATCAATTTGGCGGATTATCATCCGTTGAAATTGATAGCCACAGCTATTTGTATGTTAATAATCCGGGTGGGGATGTTTATCTTTCTAAGGATAAGGGATATAGCTGGATCAAGTGTAACCGGCCTTTCCCTAATGATTTCAGTTATACATTCATGTTTGTTTCAAATAATGACTGGGTTTGGGTTAGTACTGCTGATCATATGCTGGCTTACTCAAAAGACGAGGGTAATACTTGGACGGATGCTTCTTCCGGGCTTTCGGAAGGCGATAGATTAGGCGAAATATACCGGCATCCTGATGGAACATTATTTTTCAGGACAATGAATTACCGGTTATATAAGTCTGAGAATGAAGGTAAAAGCTGGTCACCGATAATATCGCAGGATAATGTATATGAATTATTGATGACATCTGCCGGGGAATTGCTGATATATTCCTTTAATGGAGTTCACCGCATAATGAAATCAACAGATAAGGGCGAACATTTTGAGGATATCTATATGACAACAAGCAATTTGTGGACTTCAAACGTATTTCATTATTTTAAAGGCACTTACTATCTGCTTATCGCCGGAAAAGGGATAATCAGAACGAAGGATTTAATAAATTTTGAAGAATACCTGGACATCAATGATTTGAATGATCTTTTTATAGACCACAATGGTGTATTTATTGGAAAAGGGTTAAACAGTGTTTATTATAGACATAATCTCTAATGAAGTTTTGTGGAAGGCGTGAAATTCTCTATTTGTTTATCAGGTTGATTTTTTTCTGTGTAATAAAATAGCTGGAATTAAATAAAAAAAACCGGCAAAAGCCGGTTTTCTGTTCTATAATTAAATAGATTTTTTAATTTCCGTGTTTCTTTCTCCCCCAGCGTATCAGCACATCCTGTACATCTTTAAACCGGATTGGTTTTGAAAGATAATCAACCATACCTGCTTCAAGGAAGCGTTCCCTGTCACCTGGCATTGCATTGGCAGTTATAGCAATGATAAACGGTCTGACGTCTTCAGGATATTTTTCAATGATAGCTTGCGTGGCTTCGAGCCCGTTCATTACCGGCATCTGCACGTCCATAAGGATAATATCAAAGGACTTGTGCTCCATGATTTCCAGTGCTTTACGGCCATTTTCGACAGCATCGATGGTATAACCCATTTTTCGCATAAGCGTAACAACCAATTCCTGGTTGGTGAAGTTATCTTCCGCCAGCAAAATGCTTAAAGGAAGTTTGTCAGAGAGTTTTTTGTCGACACTATGATCTGCAACATTTTTCTTGCGGTTACGGTTTTCGGACATGACGCTGAGCACCAGTTCAAAAAGATCCGTTAACTTAACCGGTTTCGAAAGCTGGGCATCGAACAATCCTTTAGGAAGATCATTCACTTTACCAACCGACGAAACTAGGATAAACGGCATATCTCCTTTAAATGGAATTTCGCGTATGGTTTGCGCTAATTCAACTCCATTCAGACCTGAAGCCTGCATGTCGAGAATTCCGAGATCGAAATAAGCATCTTCACTTTCTATGATCCGCAATGCTTCTTTTGCGCTTGCTGCTGTATAGGCTTTCATTCCCCATGCTTCGAACTGCACCGTAAATATCTGCCGCGATGTTGGATCGCTGTCGACAATAAGTACTTTGCTGCCTCTCAGTTCCGGAATCTGGCCACGGATATATAGTTTTGTTGTAGGCGTATCCGCAATTCTTAGTTTCGCTGTGAAGTAGAAGGTTGCGCCTCTTCCTGGTTTGCTTTCAGCCCAGATTTTACCGCCCATTAACCCAACCAAATGGCGTGCAATGGCCAATCCCAGACCTGTTCCGCCATAACGACGCGATACGAAAGTTTCTCCCTGTGTGAATGCTTCGAAAATTAATGATAATTTTTCCTGCTGAATGCCTATCCCGCTATCTTTAACTGAAAAAAGGAGTTCGCAATATTCGTTGGTTTGTGATTTCTTTTCGACTGAGATAAAAATCTCGCCTTCGTCGGTGAATTTAATAGCGTTGTTAATAAGGTTTCCGAGTACCTGGCGGATCCTTTTCATATCACCAATCATGAATGGAGGCGCTTCAGGCTGAAGCATATAGAGCAAATCGATTCCTTTTTCGATTGCTTTCATTGCATAAATATCAAGCGATTCTTCAATGCATTTCCGGAGTTCGAATGAGCTCTCGTCAAGTATCAGTTTATCAGCTTCAATCTTCGAAAAATCAAGGATATCATTAATGATTGACATCAGGTTGTCGGCGCTTATCCTGAGTGTTTCCAGATAATTGTGCTGTTCGGCAGTTATTTTAGTGTCGAGGAGTAAACTGGTCATTCCCACAATTCCATTCATCGGAGTGCGTATTTCATGACTCATCATCGAAAGAAAATCGGACTTGATCCTGTTGGCTTTTTCAGCCTGCTGTTTAATTTCCTCAGCTTCAAGTTCAAGTTTTTCAAAATCTTTCTGTTTCAGGAGATCAGTTTGAATCCTGGAATTTTCTGATTTTAGTAGTTCCAGCTCTTGTCGCAGTGAGTTAATATCATTCGAATCCAAATTCATATTGGTAAAGATTGTTAATTAATCAAGCAAATATAACGATTAAATTTTGGTTTTGGTTTTTGTTGAAAAAATATTATAATTTGATTGTTAAATACGATTAATCCTGTTGACATAAAAAAACTGCTTCCTGTTAAAGAAGCAGTTTAATTTCAGATAGTTAATGCGCGTAAACCAGACTCGCTGTTTGACACATTTAGGCTTGTTTGTACTCCTTGATTATATCCTTTACGCCATCAGGTGACACACGTCCGTAGACTTTTTCACCAACCATTACAACCGGCGCAAGTCCGCAGGCACCAACGCAACGGAGGCAACTGAGCGAAAACTTACCGTCAGGTGTGGTTTGTCCTACCGGAACATTAAGGATGCGTTTAAATTCGTCGAGTACTTTTTCGGCTCCACGAACGTAACAGGCTGTCCCCATGCAAATGCTGATGGGGAATTCACCTTTCGGGATCATAGTGAAGAACGAATAAAAGGTAACAACACCATAAACATGAGCCACGGAGCAATTCATGTTTTTCGAAATAATCTCCTGTACTTCTGCTGGTAAATAACCTAGCAGGCTTTGAGTTTTATGAAGTACATTGATCAGTTCCCCCTTTTCGTGGTTGAATTCTTTGCAGATGGCTTCTATTTGTTGAACCTTCTGCTCGCTTATTTTTATATTTGCCATATCGGTTTTTCTTTAAAATTATTTACCTGTTTTCCCCTGGTTATTCGTCTATTTCGGCCGGTTTACTTTTGTCGAAGTAATGCGTATGAAGCAAATGATGTGCTTTTTCGCTCATCGGTTTACCAAGGAATTCGGCATAAAGTGCCTGGATATATGGATTTTCGTGTGATTTACGGATTGTTTTTCCTGAATCTTCGGAATATAATGCTTTCTGGCGCGCCATTAAAATACTTGTATCGCCATGGTGAAGAGGTTGTCCGCCACCACCAATACAGCCACCTGGGCAAGCCATAATTTCAATAGCATGAAATTCGGACTTTCCATCTTTTATATCCTGCAAAAGCTTACGGGCATTGCCTAATCCGTGAGCAATTCCTATTTTGATAGGAGTTCCGTCGAAATCAACAGTTGCTTCGCGAATCCATTCCATTCCGCGTAATTGTTTGAAGTCGACTTTCTCCAGGTTTTTGCCGGTGAAAATTTCATAAGCTGTTCTTGCAGCTGCTTCAATGACTCCGCCTGTAGTTCCAAAAATAACCGCTGCGCCTGTCGATTCCCCCATTGGTTTGTCGAAATCCTGCTCAGGCAGGATGTTGAAATCAATATTTGCCTGTTTTATCAGGTGAGCAAGCTCCCTGGTAGAAACTGCAAAATCAACATCCGGATTGCCATTAGTTGAAAATTCATCGCGCTGGCATTCGTATTTTTTAGCAAGGCATGGCATAATGGAAACTACAACCAGGTTCTCTCGTTTGATGCCAAGTTTATCAGCAAAATATGTTTTTGCTATTGCACCAAACATCTGCTGTGGCGAACGTGCGGTAGAAGGAATATCACTCATCTCAGGGAACTGGTGTTCGAAAAAATTAACCCATCCCGGGCAGCATGAAGTGAGTATGGGAAGTTTTACTGTTTTATCACCCTGGAGGTGGCGTGTAATACGGCCCAGCAATTCAGTGCCTTCTTCCATAATGGTTAAGTCGGCAGCAAAATCGGTATCAAATACATAATCAAAACCAAGATTTTTTAATGCTGAAACCATTTTGCCGGTAACTCTTGTTCCCGGCTCCATCCCGAATTCTTCGCCTAACGCTACACGTACTGCAGGTGCAGTTTGTACGATGACAGTTTTGGAAGGATCTGCCAGTGCGCGGATAACCTGGTTAGTATGATCTACTTCTGTTAAGGCACCGGTGGGGCAAACGGCAACACATTGTCCGCAATACGTGCAAACGCTATGGTCGAGGTTCATTTCGAAAGCCGGCGCAACAACTGACATAAATCCACGGTTTACTGCCGAAAGTACGCCAACAGTTTGTACGTCGTTACACATCATTTCGCAGCGACGGCACATGATACATTTGTCTACATCACGGATAATGGCAGGTGAAGTATCTTCCTTATAATGTGATTGTTCTCCCTGGTATTCAATCTGGCGGATTCCCATATCCTGTGCCAGTGTCTGCAATTCGCAGCTTCCGCTTTTCGAGCAAATAAGGCAATCGGTAGGGTGATCGCTTAATATAAGTTCAAGAACAGTTTTACGGCTGTTAAGAACACGGATATTGTGAGTGCTGACTTCCATTCCTTCGTAACAATCGGTAGCACAGGCTGGTGCCAGGTTTCGACGGCCTTTAACTTCAACAACGCAAATACGGCAACCTGCCGGTTTGTTGGTAATATTGAAATCGTGAAGATGGAGGTAACAAAGTGTAGGGATATTTATCCCAACTGTTTTTGCAGCATCGAGGACAGTTGTCCCCGGCGCTACCTGTATATCTTTATTGTCTATTTTTATATTGATCATTTCCATGGTTTATTCCCCTTTCGTTACTTGATAAACACTGCGTTGAACTTACATTTCTCGAGGCAGGCACCACATTTGATACAGGTTGCCTGATCAATAATATGAACACCTTTGCGTTCGCCTGAAATCGCATTAACAGGGCAATTGCGGGCACAGGCAGTACATCCGACACAGTTTTCGGCTTCAATCACATACTGGAGAAGCGCTTTACACTGTCCACTCGGGCATTTATGATCAACAATATGAGCCAGGTATTCATCATAGAAATTATCCATTGTCGAAAGTACCGGGTTTGGTGAAGTTTGTCCCAGTCCGCATAGTGAGGTGTCTTTGATAACATGACTCAGGTTGCGGAGCAGGTCAAGATCTTTCATAGTTCCTTTGCCGTCGCAGATTTTTTCCAGCATTTCGTTCAAACGCTTGTTCCCGATGCGGCAGGGTGCACATTTGCCGCAGGATTCTTCAACGGTGAAATCGAGGTAGAACTTTGCTATAGAAACCATACAATCATCTTCGTCCAGCACAATCATACCGCCTGATCCCATCATGGAACCGGCAGCAGTAAGCGAATCAAAGTCGATCTGTATATCCAGGTGTTTTTCAGTCAAACACCCTCCCGAAGGTCCACCTGTTTGAACAGCTTTAAATTTCTTGCCGTCTTTTATGCCACCGCCAATTTCGAAAATAATATCGCGGAGGGTTGTTCCCATCGGAACTTCGATAAGTCCAACGTTATTTATTTTTCCTGCCAAAGCAAAAACCTTTGTTCCTTTTGACTTTTCACTTCCAAAGGAAGCAAACCAATCGGCTCCTTTGTTGATGATTACCGGTACATTGGCAAAAGTTTCAACATTGTTAACGTTGGTAGGTTTTTGCAGGTAACCTGAAACACTTGGGAAAGGAGGTTTTATTGTAGGTTCGCCACGTAAACCTTCCATCGAATGGATAAGTGCGGTTTCCTCTCCACAAACAAAAGCTCCGGCTCCGTAGCGGATATCGATCTCAAAATTAAATCCGGTTCCAAAGATATCTTTTCCTAATAAGCCAAATTCCGAAGCCTGTTTCATGGCTATTTTCAATCTTTCGACTGCCAGCGGATATTCGGCACGGATATACACAACTCCTTTATCAGCTCCGATGCAATAACCGCAAATAGCCATTGCTTCTATAACCGAATGAGGATCTCCTTCGAGAATGGAACGGTCCATAAATGCTCCGGGATCACCCTCGTCTGCATTACAAACCACATATTTCTGATCTGCCTGGCTTTTGCTTGTAATATCCCATTTAAGCCCGGTCGGGAAACCACCGCCTCCGCGTCCACGCAGACCGCTTTTTTTCATTTCTTCGATCACCTGGGCCGGTGTCATTTCAGTCAGACATTTAGCCAAAGCAGCATACCCGTCGCGCGAAATATATTCTTCAATATTTTCAGGATCAATAAAACCACAGTTACGCAGAGCTATACGCAATTGTTTGCGATAGAAACCCATATGTTTCGAATCCGAAACATGTTTTTCTGTTTCAGGATTCAGATAAAGCAGGCGGGTAACCTGGCGACCTTTGATAACATGCTCGGCAATAATCTCGATAGCATCTTCAGGTTTTACCTGTGTGTAGAAAGTATTATCGGGCATAACCTTAACGATCGGTCCTTTTTCGCAGAAACCGAAACAACCGGTAGTAATAACCTGAACATCGTTTTCAAGTCCTTTTTCAATGATTTCATGCTTGAGGTTGTGAAATAGCTGTTCGCTTTCCGAAGCCCTGCAGCCGGTTCCTCCGCACACCAGCAGGTGCATTTTGAATTGTGTCATAGTGTTTTCCTCCAGGATTTATTACTTTCCTTCAATATTTTCGTAATTAACAGGGATAATTCCATCGAGTAATTCACCATTCTTGATGTATTTTTCGATGATCTGATCCGCTTTTTTTGCATCAACATACCCGAAAACAAGTGGCTGATGGCCGGGGCGTGTTACTTCAATAGTGGGTTCGGCATAGCAATAACCCATACAGCCGGTTTGCGTAACCACTGCCGGAATATTGCGTTTGTCAAGTTCATTGATCATGTAGTCCATTACAATTTTAGCTCCCGATGCGATACCGCATGTTGCCATTGCAACTCTGATCTGTACCATGCTCTCAGGTGTTTCGCTCCGTTCGCGAAGACTCATTTTAGCTTCTACGTCGGATTTAATTTTCCTTAAATCAGCCAGTGATGTGATCTTGGTCATTTGATTTTGGTTTTTTATAATTAGTAATAAGTTTTGTTCTATTAGTAGTGTAGTGAGTAAAATTATATTGTCGGAAGTCAGAAGACGGGAGTCGGAAGTACCCATGAAAACTATTTATCCCGATATAAGCAGCTCATTGTAAGACACTTAATGTTATTCAAATTATTTTCCATTCGGAGAGTGAAATATCATTTGCTATTTTCTTCCGTCTTCTGACTTCGGTCTTCTGACCTTTCAAAATCTAATCTCATTCAATTCGTTGTAAACCTAAGTTTCGTTTCGAGCTATTATGATGCTTTTATTTCTTCAAGGTTATCGCGTATCAGGTCTTTCATGAAACCGATCACCTGTGGATTGCTTATCGGTAAGTCACCTAAAGTTTCCTTTATTTCAATAGTGTCGAATATAAAAGTGCCTTCAGGCGTGTTGTGCGTATAGATGAAATCAATTGCCGGGTAAGATGAAACTGTGAGCGCCATTGTTCCTGCTATATCACCGGTTGGAAGCCTGTCGATGTGACTGTATACGAACATAACGTCTACTTCAGTCCCTTTGCCTGGTTGAGATTGTATCATCATATTCCCCCCGGTGCGTTCAGCATTTTGTTTTAGTAAAGGTAAGCCTAGTCCGACCTTTCTGGTTGTTCGGGTTGTGAAAAATGGATCAGTTACATTCTTTACCATTTCTGAATCCATTCCTTTTCCATTATCAGTAAACTTTACCCGGTATTCGTCTTTATCCGGAACTTCATCAATCTGAAGTTTTACAAGTGTAGCCCCGGCTGTCACCGAGTTTTGCAGTATATCGAGTATATGAAGCGCTAAATCTTTCATGCAATTGTAACTTTACGTCCCTGTTTCCTTTGCAGTGCCAGTTTTACTTCACTAAAGGTACGATGCTCTAATTCAAATATTGAAAATGAGGTTCCAATATTTTCGATAAAATGAGCATCCGAATCCCTTATTATTGTTCTTTCAGTTTGTCCGCCCAGAAATGGAAGAATAGAAGATAGCTTACAATTGGCTGAAATCTCTATTCCGTCAATTAGTATGTCAGTTGGAATAAATCCAAGCTGGCTTATAATGCTGTAACTCGACCTGTCGATATGAGCAGGAATAAATATTCCGCCAAGGGAATGTACTTTTTCTTCAACCTGTTTAATGGATTGGTCGAGCGCTGAAATAAGCAGGAATTCAATTTCATCGATTATCTGTTCATCTTCATCAACTACAACCTGGTATCCGAATTTTTCGGTATTGTTTGGGATAGGGGGTAGGTGCTTTTCCAGGTAATCCTGGAATTCCGATAATTGATCATCATTTTCAAAGAACGTAAGGCAGTGAACTTCTTCGCGAGTGGTAACTTCAGCTCCCATCAGTACAAATATTCCTGCAGGTTCAGCCAATTTCCGAATCAGTTTACAATGTCTGGTAGTATTGTGGTCGGTTATTCCAATAATATCCAATCCTTTTTCACGGGCATTCTCAATTATATTTGCCGGGCTCATCTCCAGATCGCCACAGGGCGAAAGTACTGTGTGAATATGCAAATCTGCCCGGTATTTATTCATTTTTAATGACTTAGCAAATTAAATATTTTTCCGGTTGTTTCAAAAGCCTGGTCATTTGTACCTAAAACAGGAATTCCTTCTTCTTTAGCTTGTGCCAACATATCGGCATCGGGTTCTAATCCTTTGATAAGTATTACTGCGGCTAAATCTTTGAGTGCTGCAATTGCAATTACATTTTTATGTGTTTGAAGTGTGATCCAGATTTTCCCGTTTTCAGCATGTCCCATCACATCACTCAATAAATCAGAAGTATATCCTCCTGTAACTTCATGAGCCAGGCCCTGAATTCCACCGAAGACAGTCAAATTGAGTGTTGTTATAATATCTTTAACCTGCATATCAGAGTTTGTTATTTACGGTTTGAAAAAAACTTAACGTTGCCCCAGATGCTTTTCAGCATTTCGAGCGATTCATCAGGTGTAAGCTCACCGGTCTGTTCCCGGTTTTTTTGTATGAAAATACATTGCCTTATATCGGCTTCGCCTAAAGCGATATCGTTGGCAAATGCCTGGCAATTTGGCGAACCACATGCCCCGCAATCTGTCAGTGGAAGACATTGCAGCATCTGGCTCGATTTGTCCATTTTACGCATGGCTTCTTCCATGTTTTCATCCAGTTTCATCATACTCCTCGGATTTATAGGCTGTATGCTGATCCTGCGTAACAGGTAGTCAGTATAGGTAAAAATGCTCTCTTTTTCAGATATTTCATCTTTTGCTACTGGCGAATAGGATCTTAACCGTTCTGCTACCAGGAACCTGTTGGCCGAAAGAAGCACTCCGCCGGCACAACTTTCGTCACAGGCGCGAAGTTCGAGGAAATCGATATCTCCGATTTCGTCGGTTTCGATTTTTTCCAGAAATTCAATAACATTATGTATTTCGTCGATAGCGAGACTGCGTCCGGGAACATGTTTGGCTTCTCCATGAGTAAGAGTCCATTGCCATGCAGTTTTTGACAATGGCTTTTTAGGAATAACAACCTGGTTTAATGACCGGTCATTCCTGATATATTTATAAACTTTATTGTAAAGGGTATCCATATTGATTACACCAGTTATCATGGAGTAATCTTCACCAACTGGACTTTTAATTGCAGCAATTTTAGCAGCACAGGGAGTGATATAAAATACCCCGATTTCGGCAGGATTAATTCCTTTGTCAGTCAGCTCTTTACGACAATACAATGCCGTGATATCCAAAGGAGGCTTTAGACGCATGATATTCTCAGTCAGAGCCGGAAACTTTACCTGGACCAGTCTTATTATCGCCGGGCAGAATGATGAAATTAGCGGTTTCTTTTCAGGATGCGCTTTTGCATACAGTTTCACTTCATTGGCAAGCAAATCAACACTCGTTTCAACTTCATAAATATGGGTGAAACCATTTGCGAGAATAGCTGTATATATCTGATTGTGTGAAATTTCTTCAGGAAATTGTCCGAAAAATACCGCTGGTACCAGTGCAATGCGATATTTGTATGCCTGTATCCGTTTAAAGTCGTCCTGGTCAATAAATATGGCACTTACAGGGCAGGCTTTGAAACACTCGCCACAGTCAACACAACGGTTTTCATATAGAATAGCTTTACCGTTTCTTACCCTGATGGCCTCGGTAGGACAAACATTCATGCAATGTGAGCATCCGATACAGATATCGTCGCTTATCTTCAATGCATGATGAAAATGTTTGCTATCCATTTCTATATTTTATTCAGATTTACAATGATTGTTAATTTAGTACCGACGCCAACTTCACTTTTAATAATTAATTCGTCGGCATTGTTTTTAATATTCTGTAAGCCCATCCCTGCGCCAAATCCCATCTCACGAACTTTTGCTGATGCGGTAGAATAGCCGGCTTGCATCGCTTTTTCAATATCAGGAATACCGGGGCCAACATCAATAAGCTGGATAGTAACACGGCTTGTGTCGACATCGCAAATTACTTTACCTCCATTGGCATGCGCTACAATATTTACTTCCCCTTCGTAAAGTGAAACTACAATTCTTTTTATAACCTGAGGATCAACATTGAGTTGTTTGAGTATTTTCTTGAAACTACTCGATGCATCACCTGCTTTGGTGAAATTCCCTGCCTCTATATTGTATTCAAACCGCATCGGACTCTCTGATTAATAAACAGGATTTATTCCGTTTTGAAATAGCAATCCACATGCTTTGTACATTGAATAACTGCATTGCATGATTACAATCCTGTTTTCTTCTGCCAGTGAAATCATTTCGGGACTGGCCTTTTTATTACGGACAAGCACAATGTTTTTTATATCCGACATTTCGGAAGTACGTATAGTCTGAATGTTAACAAGCCCGGTTAGAAGTAATAATTTTTCGCTATCAATAGTCAGTACATCGCTCATAAGGTCCGAAGCGAATACGGCATGAACCTCTCTTTCGAGCTTGGTATGACCGCAAACTACTTCAGCATTGAGTATTGTCGCAACTTCTTTTAAATTCATTTTGATAAATTCGGGTTAATAATTTGTAAATGAGTTCATTGTGGTTTGACAAGTATTCCTGGATTCAAGTCGCGAAATTACAAGTAATAAATCGTAAAAACAAGATAGTTGTTATTAAAATAACACTGTTAATTAAATAACAATAAATTTATAATTAGTCTTAATAATAGTCGCTTACATATGAATTAATCTACATTTGTCTATTCCTGCAGGTTTGATTTGAAGTATATTTATTGTAGATTTTAAAGGAAAACCAACATCTGACAAAATACAAAAGCCGCCTTATTTCAGGGCGGCCTCTGCATTTGTTTTTGCTATTTTCTAGTAGCGTTTGCGTACTTTGTAATGCGTATGCAGCAATTCGTGCGATTTGTGACCAAGAGGGTTAGTTAGATATTCTTTATACACCTCAACCACTTCCGGATTTTCGTGCGATTTTCTGATGGTCTTTCCCATATCTTCGGCATAAATGGCTTCAGCTCTCCGTTTTCGAATCTCAGCTGAAGTTGGAATAGGTTGACCTCCGCCGCCTATGCATCCTCCAGGGCATCCCATTACTTCAATAAAATGGTATGTGGCTTTTCCTGATTTTACAACCTCCATCAGTTGTTTTGCATTTGCAAGTCCATGAGCAACTGCAACTTTAAGTTCAACTCCTTCGAGGAAGTTCCAGTCGGGTAATGTGTTTTTAATCTTGATGCTGGCTTCCTTTACTCCTTCCATGCCACGGACCGGCTGGATATTAAGGTTGGTAAAAGGAACCTCGTGCCCGGTAATAATCTCATAAGCGGTGCGCAAGGCAGCCTCCATTACTCCGCCAGTAGTTCCAAATATTACAGCAGCTCCGGTTGATTCACCCAGGATACTGTCATAGGATTCATCCTCAAGTTTATCGAATTCAATACCAGCCTGCTTAATCATCATGGCAAGTTCACGAGTTGTGAGAACGTAATCAACATCCTTGAAACCAGAGTCGCGCATTTCTGAACGATTGCACTCAAATTTCTTTGCTGTACATGGCATGATGGAAACAACTACCATGTTCTCGGCTTTAATGTTGATTTTGTCGGCATAATATGTTTTTGCCAGCGCCCCGAACATCTGTTGAGGTGATTTACACGACGAAAGATTATCGATTAACTCGGGATACATATGTTCCTGAAACTTCACCCATCCTGGTGAGCACGAAGTCATCAATGGAAGTTTAACAGTTTCATCTTTGTCGACAATAGCTCTTTTCAGACGCGTGAGTAATTCGGTGCCTTCCTCCATGATAGTTAAATCGGCGGTGAAATCGGTATCCAGCACTTTGTTGAAACCCATTTTACGCAAAGCCGATACCATTTTGCCAGTAACCCGTTTTCCTGTATCAATGCCCAAGTCTTCACCTAAAGCAACACGTGTTGCCGGAGCAGTTTCGACCACTACAAATTTGTTTGGATCATAAATTGCATTCCATACTTCTTCCATGTAATTCCTTTCATACAGAGCACCGGTAGGGCAACGGTTAATGCATTGCCCGCAATTCGTACAAACTACATCGTTCAGTGGTTTATTAAGGAAAGTAGAGATAGTTTGATGATCGCCTTTGTTTATAACCGCAAGAGCACTTACAGATTGGAGTTCATCACAGGTACGAACGCAACGCTGGCAACGGATACATTTACTTGCATCTCTCGAAATAGAAGGTGAAGATATGTCGCGAAGTTTATCTCTGTCTTTAACCAGATCAATGAAAATATGATCGCCAAAACGATATTCCGAGGCCAGTTCCTGGAGTTCGCAATGCCCGTTTTTAAAACATTTTGTACAATCGACATTATGTTCTGAGAGCAAAAGCTCGATAATGTGCTTGCGGGCAATACGTACTTTCTCGCTGTTGGTATTCACTTCCATGCCTTCCGAAACGGGAGTTGCACATGATGCTGCCAGCAAACGTGCTCCTTTTACTTCAACTACACAAACCCGGCAATTACCGGCAACACTAAGGTCGGGGTGGTTGCAGAGAGTGGGAATTTTGAAATTCAGAAGTTTGGCAGCATCCAGGATGCTGGTGCCTTCCTCTACCTGAATAGCTGTATTATTTATTTTAAGATTAACCATATATTTACTCATGGTGTTTTTCTCCTATTTTTATATTATGGGTTTAAAAAGAGCTGGATTAGTATATGATTTCTTCCCGAAAATTATCGACGATAGAAGTAAACGGATTCGCAACTGATTGTCCCAGACCGCATTTTGCTGCGATTTTCATTGTTGCTGTTAATCTTTTCAGATCGTCGAGATAAGTAGGAGGACGTTCACCTTTTTTTACAGCTTCAATTCCTTTAAGTAACTGCTGGCATCCGATACGGCATGGAGTGCATTGTCCGCAGGATTCTTCGGTAAAGAATTCGAGATAATCGTGCAGAACATTGTACATGGAGCGGCTTGAATTGAAAATCATCATGGAACCGCCTGTTGGAATTCCTTCGAAGCCAATAATAGTGTCGTTGAATTTTTTGCGCGGAACGCAATGTCCGGAAGCACCGCCAACCTGTATAGCTTTTGAATCGCCATCACCAAATTCTTCTACAAAATCCTTGAGAGGCATACCTAATTCAAGTTCATAAATACCTGCAATTGGAGTATCGCCTGAAACTGAAAAGACTTTTGATCCTCTTGAATCGCTGGTGCCCAGTGCTTTAAACTGTTCAGGGCCCATCCGGCATATTTCGGATGTATAGACCAGAGTTTCAACATTGTTGATTACAGTAGGTTTGCTGTTGTATCCTGCAACTGTCGGATAAGGAGGTTTGTTTCGTGGCTCGCCACGTTTGCCTTCCATCGATTCAAATAAGGCTGATTCTTCACCACAAACGTAAGCGCCGCTACCTGAACGAAGATATACACGGAAATCTACTTTTAAATCATGCAGTTGCTGATTGAAAAGGTCAATTTTTTGCTGCAGTGTTTTCAGCATAAAATTATACTCGCCTCTAATGTAGATATAGCCTTCGCGGGCGCCAATAACGTAGCCGCAGATGGTCATCCCTGCAAATATTTTTTCGGGAACTTTATCAAGGATTTCCCGATCCTTGAATGTGCCGGGTTCCCCTTCATCCGCATTGCAGATTACATATTTGATGTCGGAGTCTTCGTTTCGGCAAAATTTCCATTTAAGCCCGGTTGGAAAACCTGCTCCACCTCGCCCTTTTAGTCCTGAATCAATCATATCCAGGATAATATTTTCGGCAGTTTTTTTGATTGTTTTTTCGACAACCTGAATCGGAGTGCATTTGTCGTCCCAACCAAAGATTATATCTATTTTTTTTAATGGTTTCTGTTCCATGTGATTAAAGATTTATTCCTGTGTGTTAGATGGTTTTCTTTGCAAATTCTTCTATGATTTCGATAGCTTTTTCAGAAGTAATCGAAGGGAAAACTTCGTCATTAATAAGCATCACCGGTCCTTTGTGGCACCATCCAAGGCAATTTGCCGTTAAAAGTGTAAACTTTTTATCGGGTGATGTCTCACCTGTTTTTACCATCAGGTGGCTTTCAATAGCTTTAATGATGGCTTCTTTTCCCTGCATGTGGCATGAAATGGTTTTACATACCCTGATAATGTTTTTACCGCGGGGTTTGGTATCAAGGAAAGTGTAAAATGACGCTGTTCCGTACACATCGGCAGCCGATAGATCCAATTCGCGGGCTACAGCTACCATTGCTTCTTCCGAAAGAAATTTTTCACAGGCAACTACTCCCTGTAATACCGGCATTAAAGCATTGCGGTTTTTGCCGTGCTTTTCGACCAGGTCATGAATTAGTACTTCAGTGTTTGTCATATTGGTTATTTTTACTTGTATATACTTGATTTGTATTAATATACATTGTTAATCAATTCACAATGGAGGCTGTAAAGATAAATATCTTATTCAAACAGCCACTAATTTAGGGCCTTATTTTTATCCTATAACCGCAATTTATAACCTTTCTAAAAAACGTATCT
This sequence comes from uncultured Bacteroidales bacterium, assembly GCA_903913645.1. Classification (GTDB taxonomy): domain Bacteria; phylum Bacteroidota; class Bacteroidia; order Bacteroidales; family UBA4417; genus UBA4417. The sequence continues at coordinate 18,139 of CAIWMA010000513.1, forward strand.
AATGCAGTGATATTCATTTGGTAAATAGATATATAGATATAATATTATATGAAGTTTTAAGCAGAAAGTCTACTTTTGCACACCGGAGGTAACATGGCATACAGATATTTTATACGATTAGCATACAGTGGTCTTGCATATGGTGGGTGGCAAATACAGCCTAATGCTACTACTGTGCAGCAATTAGTAGAAAACGGATTAACTGCTATAATTGGATATAAAGGCAGTTTAACTGGTTGTGGACGCACGGATGCAGGTGTTAGTGCCGGCAATTATTTTGCGCATTTTGATCACGAAGAAGCTTTTTCTGTGGAATCTTTGTTTCAAATCACGTTCAGGCTAAACAGGTTTCTTCCTCAGGATATTGTTGTTTTTGATATAAAATCTGTATTACCTGGTGCACATGCGCGATTCAGTGCTTTGTGGCGGGAATACGAATATTTGATTATCAGGCAGAAAGACCCGTTTAATTTTCATAATGCTTATTTTGTGCATGGTGATCTGGATATTGAAATGATGAATACCAGTGCAGCTTTACTTTTGGGAAGGCACGATTTTCAGTGTTTCAGCAAAGTAAACACACAGGTTAATAATTATTTGTGCGACATAAAAATGGTTTCATGGATTGAAAATGACCATAGGCTGAAATTTACAATCAGGGCAGACCGGTTTCTTCGGAATATGGTGCGGGCTATTGTTGGTACAATGCTTGATGTAGGGAGAGAGAAAATTTCAATCGAAGAATTTCAGAGGATCATTGAAAGCCACGATCGTAGCAAAGCAGGTTATTCTGTTCCTGCAAAAGGACTTACATTAAACGGGGTTGGATATCCGGAAGAAATATTTTCAGATATTCCTATCTTTTTCTCTTCAGAAAACTCTGAAAAAATAATATCGCATTATTACACCAATCCTGATTCTTTGCCCAATTCAATTGACGAAACCGTCTAATTTCCAAAGGTATAAACCGAAATCCTGGCTTATTTAAGGAATTTTATGATGGGCTTTTAAACTATAGCTTCACTATGTTTGTTTATTACATAAATGTTACTATAGATTTAAAATTTCAGCAAATGAGAATTAGTTTTATGCATTTATTGATGTTGGCATTAATTGGTTTATCCATGTCAGCATGCGCCCAAAAATCAGACAGTAAGAATCATATTAAAACATCGATGACAACTATGGATACTTTGGAAATAAAAAAGACCGACGAAGAATGGCGCAAACAACTTAGTCCCATTCAGTTTAATATTCTGCGGGAAAAGGGTACTGAGCGGCCCTTCACCGGCAAATATGATAAGTTTTATGAAGAAGGTACCTACTATTGCGCAGCTTGCGGAGCCGAACTTTTCACTTCCAAAACCAAATACAATTCGGGCTGCGGATGGCCGGCTTTTTATGAGCCTTCGGTGAACAAAAACATTGTTGAGAAAAAAGATATAAGTCTTGGAATGGTGCGTATCGAAGTTATGTGTGCCAAATGTGGCGGGCATCTTGGGCATGTTTTCAATGATGGTCCTCAGCCGACAGGATTGAGGTATTGCATTAATTCGGGTTCGCTCAGATTTGAGGAAGGAAAGAAGAAAAATAGTGAATAGTGAAAAGTGAAAAGTGAAGGTTGCAATTTGAT
>CAIWMA010000514.1 GCA_903913645.1 uncultured Bacteroidales bacterium
TAAACAGATAACTTCGGTTGCAAGGTATTTGGCTCCTGATAACGCTCCTGCATCCCAGCACTTATCGGCGGAGGTACTGAGGTCGACAGTTTGAATAGTTCCGGTTGCAGCCCCGTTGTTAAAAACGATTCCAATAGGATAAGCTGTAATTCCGGTAACGGTATAGGAATAATAACCGTCGGCATCCAGGGTCATTGCAGTACCGGGCCAGCCGGCAGTTAATGTACCGTTTGCATCCCAGCTGTAGACTTTGCAGGCGGTCCAGCCGGCAGGCACTTTAAACCGTACTTTAACCGGTGCTTTAAAGGCTGAGATGGTATAGGTGTTTATAGATTCTTTAGAGTATAACTGAGTGGTAGCGTTGTAAGCAATGGCACGCAGCGTGGTGGTGGTGGAAATAGTAAGAGGAACAGTATATTTTGTAGATGCATTGGTCGGGGCCGTATTGTTGGTGGTATAATACACCGAAGCATCGGCATTGGTCGACATGGTAACGCTTGGGTTTGAATAAAATGTACCGCCCGATGGACTTACGGTAACAGCTGGTGCTACCGCATTAATCGTCTTTGTCCAGATTGCATAATCTGTTCCTGATGTGGCCAGCGTATAATCGGAAGGAGCATTGTAAGCTCCGGAACCAATCTTAACTATTAAAGTACCGTTGTTGCCGGTAGCCGTTGCAACATAAATATTGGCGGCTGTCTGGTTAACCGTAATTGCACTTTCGCTGTGTAGCTGAACGGCACGGCGGGCGGAGATCATAGCTGAAATAGCACCTTTATTTGCATTCCAGTGCGACAGAAACACGCAGGGAATCCCCGGCGAACTCAGAATGAATGCATAGGCTGCGAGAACATTACCGGAGAATTTGCTGGAATTGCCGTCTCTGTATGTATCATGGTTATCCACAAAAGTAACGGCATAGCGCTTGGTATCGGGGTGGTGAATTAAACCTGCCGGCTGATAACCACCGTTGTATGCCCATACTAAATTATTCAGATTCATCCCGCCGCTATAGATGGCCGTATTCAATGCATATTTCATCGGGAAATCGAACGTAGTTGAATTGTTGCTGCAATTATTTACCCATGCTTTGCACAAATCGTAACTGCCATCCCAATATTCACCAACCGAAAAATAGTTTCCTGCGGATGTATTATACTCATTAACATAGGATGCGGAGAATCCTTTCGTCATATCGTAACGCCAGCCGGAATAACCCATTTCATTTTTCAGAAATTGCAGGTATCCCTTAATATCAGTCCTCACAACAGCGCTGGTATGATCGAGGTCGCGGGCACCATTGAAATCCTCGCCGGTATCGGTATTACCTGAAACCGGATAACCGGCAGCAACACATTCATCCGTACTGCAAATCTGTGCAGGACCCATGGGATAGGTTACCCCGAGGTAGGTTTCTGTTGCTAAATCGGTCCAGGACGAAACTCCACCCCTATGGTTAACCACTACATCGGCAATAGCCTTTGTACCGTTGGTTTTAAGGTTGGCAATAAGAGTTTTCAATTCGGACTGTGAACCGAAAGCACTATTTTGGTCGAACCAGTAGATAGGAACATAACCCATGCTGGAAGAGCTTTTACAATTTCCGCTTGGTGGAAGCCAAACCAGGCTGAAATTGGCAGCGATTTCACTTACTTTTGAATTAAGATTCGTCCATTTGCTGTCGGTATAGGAATCCCAGTAAAAGGCCTGCAGCATTACATCCTGGCTTTGAGCAGGAGCCTGGGCTTTCAATGTTGATTTTCCAAGGGAAATCAAGGTCAGGATCAAAAGAAAAGGTACAATTTTTTTCATAAGAGAACTTAAAATAAGTGAAACATTGCAGCAAAGCTAGCGATAAAACTATTGATATTCAATGGAAAGCATGTAAATAATTGAATATTTTTATCGCAAACGATTGCGGAATCGCAGGTCAGAGATTAAAAATACTAAGAACAACAAACTTGCTAATTTAATTTTCAAAGGCTTACTATTCCAACGGATTTCGTATTTTTGAAACAAAACATACATTTTGGAATTCCTTCTTAAAATCAATTGATTACATAAATTAATTTAACTAAAAGCATTCAGAAAATGAAGTTCACTTTAGCTTTCCCGGCTGTTTTATCGATTCTCCTATTGACTTCTGGACAAAACCCAAAAAGCAATCCGCACAATTCGCTATCAAAAAAAGAAATTAAGCAGGGCTGGCACTTGCTTTTCGATGGCAATACAATGGAAGGCTGGAAAGGATATAACAGCGACAAGATGTTCAGTTGCTGGAGTGTTTCCAACGGTGAGCTGGTATGCCTTGGTGAAGGAGGCAGTGTTACTTCCGGCGATATCATTACAGTTTCAGAGTTTGACAATTTCGAGCTCAGCCTCGAGTGGAGCATCAGCCATGCCGGCAACAGCGGTATTTTCTACCATGTTCTGGAAGGGCAAAAATACCATGCAGCCTATGAAACTGCGCCTGAATATCAGTTGATTGACGATGCTGGCTGGCCTGGCAAACTTGCGGATTGGCAGAAGACCGGGGCCGATTATGCGATGACAAATACAATTAAAGATAAAAAACTAATGCCTGCCGGCGAATGGAATACAAGCCGTATAATTTACAACAAAGGCCATGTTGAACATTGGCTTAATGGAATTAAGGTAGTTGAATTCCAGGCATATTCGCCCGAATGGGAAAAATTAAAATCTTCCGGCAAATGGAAAGATTACCCGGATTATGCCATTTCTAAAACAGGTCATATCGGGCTGCAGAATCATGGCAGCGGGGTGAAGTTCAGGGATATTAAGGTGAGGAAGCTGTAAGAGATGAGTGAAAAGTGATGAGTTATGAGTTATGAGTGATGAGTGATGAGTGTAAAGTAGTGAGTAATAAGAAATGAGTAATAAGGAGTAATTTTTGATTTCAGAATTTAAATTATTGATCGTGAAGCATTTGTATTCCGAACCCTGAAACTTGAAACCTTGAAACCTTGAAACCCCAACCCCTCCCCATGAACGGCGATCCTAAACTATTCCACCTACTTTCCGAACTTGAAATTCCATTCGAATATCATGAGCATCCGCCGGCGCCCACCGTTGAAGAAGCTATGAAATATTGGAAGGACCTGGATGCCACGCATTGCAAAAACCTGTTTTTCAGAAATCATAAAGGCAACAAACATTACCTGGTAATACTTAAACACACCCAGCAAATGGGAATTCATGAACTGGAAAAGCAGGTAAAACAAGGAAAGCTTTCATTCGCTTCGGATCAGAGGATGATGAAATATCTTGGCGTCACGCCAGGCTCGGTAACTCCTTTCGGATTGATGAACGACGCAGAACATCATGTTCATGTTTTCCTCGATCATAATTTACTCGAAAGCGAAAACATCAGCTTCCACCCTTGCATCAATACGGCTTCCATTATTGTGAAATTCGAAGATTTCTTAAAATTTATGAATTGGACAACCAATACTTTCGAATACATAACGTTGTATGACCATGCAGCTGAGTAGTACTTTATGATTTCATTTATCCTAACTCTTCATTTAAAGAAAATGCACAATAATTTGAGATTTCTGTTTCTTTCCGCCTTAATTGCAGTCATCATCTTCTCCGCATGTAAGCCTGCTTTCAGCCAAACACAGGAAAAGCCAATGGCCGTCATCGCGTATTATATGGGCGATGGAAATGACATTACACACTATAAAACTGATAAACTTACCCATATCATCTTCAGTTTCCTGCATTTAAAAGGGAATCAGCTTGCAGTGGATAATGCCGGTGACAGCCTTGCCATTACTAAACTGGTAGCACTTAAAAAAACTAACCCTTCAATTAAAATAATTGTTTCACTCGGTGGCTGGGGTGGATGTAAAACCTGCAGCGAGGTTTTCAACACCGAAAGAGGCAGGCTAGAATTTGCCGAATCCACCTTGAAACTTTTCAGGGACTACAAAGTTGATGGGCTCGACCTTGACTGGGAATATCCTGCTGTTGAATCACTGCCAGGTCATCATTATTTACCTGAAGATAGGTCTAATTTCACTTACCTGGTTAAAACCCTTCGCGAAATCGTTGGGACTGGATACGAAATTAGTTTTGCAGCCGGTGGCTTCAAAGATTATCTTACTCAATCCATTGAATGGAGCAAAGTGATGCCGCTGGTGAATTACGTTAATATGATGACATACGATCTGGTGAATGGAAACAGCAAACAGACCGGTCACCTCACATCGTTATTCTCCACTCCTGAACAACGCGAATCAACGGATCATGCTGTTATGTTTCTTGATTCTATAGGTGTGCCAATGCAAAAAGTTGTAATTGGGATAGCGTTTTATGCACGTACCTTCAGCGGTGTCGATGCGTTGAACAATGGACTGTACCAGAAATGTAAATTCAGCGGTTATGTAAACTACAAAGACTTTGAAAAAACATTTAGCGCAGAAGCTGGCTACAAGCAATACTGGGACAACAAGGCAAAGGCGCCTTATGCATATAATCCGGCAACCAAAACATTTGCGACTTTCGACAATCTGCGTTCCGTTATGGAGAAGACAAAATACGCAAAAGCAAGAAATCTCGGCGGTGTAATGTTCTGGGAATTAAGTGGTGATAAGGAATCGGGCGGATTGCTGGATATGATTTACGAGACCAATAAAAAATAGATTTACAGAAATATCTTTTCTTATTTTTCTAGCGAACCTTGACTTTTCCTTGCGTCTTTGCGGTAAAAGGTTTAAACGCAATAACGCAAAGTTGTTCGCAACGAACGCAAAGAAAGAAATTTAGAGACCAAATATTTCATGTATTTCAGTATCCACTATATATCAAAAACACATCCATCAACAGCAAGTTCAGTATCAGGAAATAAAACCCTGGCTTCATCGAGCAAAGGCTGCAGGTTATCGTACCGTGCCGAATAATGACCGATTAAAAGTTTTTTCACCCCTGCTTTTATTGCAATTGTAGACGCCTGCCCTGTGGTTGAATGAAATTTGTCTGCTGCGTTTGCCACACGGTCATTCATAAATGTAGTTTCGTGGTACAGAAGGCTTGCCCCTTTTACAATCGGAATAATGTTTTCAAAATAAGCGGTATCCGAACAAAACGCATAGGTGCGTGGCGAAGGAGGATCTATCGTAATTACGCTGTTCGGGTGAACTGTTCCGTCAGGTGCCGTATAATCATCACCTGATCTGAGTTTTGGAATCAGGTGCACCGGTATTTGCAGCAATTCAATAACATCTTTCCTGATTTTCCGCTCGTAAGGTTTTTCCTGAAACAGGAATCCTGTGGTAGGAATACGGTGAAGCATTGGAAAACTGCTGATGCTGATATGTTCGTCCTCGAAAATCATTTCCTGCTCATTTGCCTGAGTCGGATGAAATTCGAGCGAATAAAGTAATGAGGTCTGTGAGGCTTGTAATTGCATTTCCAGTATTTCCCTGAGCATTGGTGGTCCATAAATATGAAGGGGCTTAGTCCTGCCCAGCAGATGCATGGACGACACCAGACCGATGAGTCCGAAAAAATGATCTCCATGCAAATGACTGATAAAAATATGCCTGATCCGTTGAAAATGAATATGCATCCTTCGGAGTGAGACCTGCGTACCTTCGCCACAATCAATCAGAAATAGTTTTTCACCATGACCCAGCAATTGGGCCGTTGGATTTCGCTCAGAGGTCGGTGTAGCCGAACTACAGCCTAATATGGTGAGGTTAAAAGGAAGCATAAATGTAAATTTAATAATTAAAAGTGCTAAGATCGGATTAATTGGAATATGAATGGATAGCCTGTCCTAAAAACTATTAAATGAATTAAATTGTGTCGGAAGACGGATGTCAGAAGACGGAAGTTTGGAGTTGGTGGAATGAAGATGGAAGCCAGGAAACGAAAATGAGATGCAGCCTGAATAATTCTATGTTAGCTGATTAGCATTTTTGTTTCATCATCGAGTCATCATCAATATTTTAGAATTAACTTTATAGTAGAGGCAGCTTCAGACTTCCGTCTTCGGACTTCCAACATTTTTTCAAACTCGTCAAAATACTTCCGTTCAAATTCAGGAATTTTCCTACATTCGTATAAACCAAATCCCTGCAATATGAAATACATCGAATTCGAACTCAATGATTCTCAAAACTTTCGTTTTTTTGTACGGAAATGGATTCCGGAAACCACACCAAAAGGCTTGATACTACTTATCCACGGCCACTCTGATCATGGTGGCAGGTTTAAGCAGGTAGCTGAGTCGTTTGTAAAAGAAGGTTTTATTTTTGTTGCTCCCGATCTTCGTGGCAACGGTAAAACAGACGGCAAACGCGGTCATTTTGATACGCTGGATCAGATGCTGGCAGATATGAAATTCCTTTTAAATGAATCGAAAAAGGCATATCCGGGAATTCCTGTAGTACTGTATTCGCAAAGCATGGGAGGAAA
>CAIWMA010000515.1 GCA_903913645.1 uncultured Bacteroidales bacterium
GGGCATTAGGCATGGAAATGACAACCGATTACCACGCCCGTACCCGCCTGTTCAGCGCAAAAAGCTTTGTCGGCAATCTGTTTGCTATGGGCACACCCTGGCTCTTTGCCCTCGCCAGCATGGAGATTTTCAAAGGTCCCGGTGGAAATGAAGCCGATGGAATGCGGTATGTTTCCCTGATGATCGCAGCCGTTCTGATTCCGCTTTCATTCTGGTGGTTTTTTAAGCTAAAGGAACCAGGATTTAAAAAAGTTACCCAGCAGGAAAAAACTCCTTTCTGGAAAGACATGAAAATGGTTGCGTCAAACCGCAATTTTGTAATGCTTACACTTACAGTTTTTACACTTGCAATGGGCTTTAATTTCGTGCAGTTGCTTGGCATGTATATTCCTATTTTTTATGTTTTTGGTGGTGATAAAGTCGCAGGTGCCACCATGCTTGGGCTTAACGGAATGATCTGGGCCATCACGGGTGTGCTGGCTGTGTTTCCACTCAACTGGATAAGCCCTAAGCTGGGTAAACGAAGTACCCTCATCATTGCCATGGTACTGATGAGTCTTGCTCAACTCTCCAAGATTGTTTGTTACAACCCGCTCTACCCCTATTTAATCATAATACCTACCATTCTGCTTTCAGCCGGCATGTTGTTTTTCTTTACATTGGGTTCATCCATGGTAGGCGATATCTGCGATGAAGATGAACTGAACACAGGTAAACGTTCCGAGGGAAGTTACTATGCCATCTTCTGGTGGTTTATAAAAATGGGCTCAGCGTTAGCCAGTTTTGTAGCAGGTGCACTGATTGTATTTACAATGTTCGACGAAGCCCAGGTTACAAAAGTTGATAGTTTGCAGGGAAATATCAGGGAACTCAGGGCAAAAGTTCAGACCTGGAACGGAGAAGAAGGCTTTAAAGGATCAACTGCGAATTTGCTCATAACTTCAAAAAAACAGGTCGCAGATGCAGTGGATGAGTCAAATATTTATGTAAAATACCTTGAAAAAGAATCCCTCAAAAAGGATAACGAAGCCAATCAGAATATGGCCCAATACCAGGGCGACAGGAAATCGGCTTTGCTGAATACTCTCACCGTTACAAAGTCAACAGTTGCTGGTTTGGAAAAGCTCCAGTCCCGAATTGATAACCTTGGCTCTCAGCCCCAGGATTCAGTTGTGATTACACTGTCGAAGGAAGCTGTTTCACTAACTCTTCAAACTAAATTTGAAAAAGCCAAATTGAATTCATTTGAGCTTATATCGCATCTGGAATCCAAATCACTGGTGCCTAAATTAATTAAAAAAGAAGAAACTGATAAGCACTATAATCAGATCATGAAGGAAATCACCTGGGTAAGAGCACGGATTGCGGACATTCAAACGACTTCTTCACTAACTTCGCTTGATAAAGACCTTGGCACCATCGAACATGACATTATGCCATTAACCCAGCAAACACCTTATACACTATTGATGATGCGTGTTGTCGAAATTGGGTTGCCGTTCTTACTGAGTTTGCTTTCAATCTTCTTTGTGCTGAAATACTCACTTACGGAGAAACGATCACACGAAATTAAAGATCTGCTTAAACAAAGGAATGCAGAACGTGCAAATGGAGAGATTAGTGCTATGAGGCCGCACTGGGAGGATTCATAAATGTCACTTGCGCCGGGATTTAGGTACCTGGAACTGAAACCAGGAACCTGGCACCAGAAACAAATAGAAAATAGAAAAATAAAATAGTCTTGTAAACCAGAAAGTCTCTGACTTCGCAAGTCCTCCCAAAAGCGCAAGAATACCTATTCCCTTCTCCTCAAGGAAAAGGTGCCCAAAGGGCGGATGAGGTGGAGGATTTAGGAGAGGTCAACAAGAAACACTGAAATGAATCCTTAAATAAACTATACACAATGTCATTTACCATCAAAGAAAACAACTTTTACCTCAACGACAAAAAGGTGTTTCTCAATTCAGGAGAAATACATTATTTCCGGATTAAACGCAAATTATGGGAGAAGCACCTGGATGCTGCTAAAGAAGCTGGTCTGACTACAGTTAGCACGTATGTCCCATGGGCATTTCATGAAAAAGTTGAGGGCGTTTTTGATTTTGATGGTTCATCTACTCCTGAACATGACCTGAAAGGCTGGATTGAACTTTGCCAGGCGCGCGGATTGCATTGCATTGTAAAACCGGGACCATTTATCCTTGCTGAGTATCGCGGGGCCGGTTTACCGGATTGGTTTATGGATCAATATAGTGACGAAGTAAAAATGCGTAACAGCAAAGGTGGCATTGTTGCAAGTGACGGGGTGAGCCTTTTCAATGTAAAATACCTGGAAAAGGTAACTCTCTGGTACGATCAGATCATGCCTTTTATCAGCGAACACCAGCTATCAAACGGCGGCCCGATCATTATGATGCAGATATGTAACGAAATTGGTGTTTTTTCGTGGCTGGCTCACCAGGCCGACTATTGTGAAGCAGTGAAAGATCGTTTCATATCATATGTATCGGAAAAATTTGCTGACATTCAGGAACTAAACAACCTTTGGGGAACAGATTATACGGATTTTGCTCACGTTGAACTTCCGCCTGACGGAAGACTTCCATATGCTTCAAAAGCTGACCGTGGCCGCGATCATGAATGGCATAATTTCTGGCGGAAATATTACGGCGATTACCTGAGAATGCTGACAGGAATGGCTCGCGAAAGAGGCGTAACAGTTCCATTGTATCACAACCTTCCAGGCTGGATTTATGGTAGCGGATATGAATTCCCCGTCAACATTACGATGTACGAGGACCTGTTTCTCGAAAAGAGTGAAATCATTTTCGGAGTGGATCATATTCCCGAATTCCTTTCGTACCGCAATATGCACGATGATCGTATTATAAATGATATTACGTATGCCATGCAAGGCAACAAACCTTTGTTTGCTGCAGAATTCCAGAGTGGTTCACGCGAATATCATGTGGTTACCAATCCGCGTGAAATGGAGCTTTTCTATAAAGCAAGCGTTGCCAACGGCCTTACCGGCTGGAACTATTATATGTTTTCTCAGGGACGCAATACAAGGCACACTGGCTATTCCGGCTCTACCTTTTATTGGTTTAATCCTCTGACTCCGGAAGGAGAACGAACAAGTGCTTTCCCGTTGGTGAAAAGAATGAATAAAATCATCAAAACCGCAGAAAGCCTTATAGTTGATTCAAAACGTAAAGCAGAGGTATGTGTACTTTTCTATCCTCCTTATTATGCATCAGAGCTCGAAAGGCCTGTCGACGGAGCATGTGAACTTAAATTCACGGCTTCTTCAATTCGCAGGCCTGCTTATTTCGATGGTTTATTAAAAGTGTTTCAAATCCTGAATATCGACTACGATATGATGGATCTCACAAAAGCTTCTGCGGAATCAATGAAAAACTATAAGCAGGTATGGGCTTTCAGCACAGACGAAATGAATGCCGGCGACCAGCAAACTATAGTTGATTATACAACTGCCGGAGGCAACCTGGTCATTTTCCCTTACCTCCCTGATCGCGAAATGTCACAAAAGCCTTGTACTATTATTCGGGATGCGTTGTCAATCTATCCTTCAGGAACAGAAACCATTGACTCACCTTTGATTGATATTTATGACCTTCAGGATATAAAGTGTGCTAATCCGCTTATTGTTTATTCGGAAGAATCACTTGAAGGTGCCGAAATTATTGCCCGTACTTTGAATAATTCAGCGTGTGGTTTCACAAAAGCACTTAGTAGTGGTTCACTTACTCACCTTGGAACCTGGATCGGCTTCGATACCGAAGGGCAGAAACCCGTTTATGAAGCAATTCTGACCAGGTCGGAGGCTAGGCTTCGGCAGGCTCACTCTGACAATGATAACATCGCAGTTCGCGAACGATTCACTACCGAAAATGCAGCAGTACTTTTCGTTGCGAACTATTACAATGAAGAACAAACCGGTAAAGTCACCTACACGCATCCTGAAAACGGTGAAACTATTTCGATCCCTTATACTCATGATGCAATGCTTTGGCCTGCTTTATATGGGATTCTCAGCCCTATTTGCATGGAAGTTTCCGACGGATTAAAGATATTGCACAGCACTTCAGATGTTCTCGGTATTGAAATAGCTGGAGGACAAATAAATATCACTTTGTACGGTGATCGTGATCTGGCCGGAGAAATAGTTTTTGAAGGTCCTGGTGTAAACAGAATAAGCGCATCCACAATGGATGGCGAAGCTGTGAGAATACTTCGTGACGAAAAGCGCATTGCAATGATTTATGGCCACAAGCACAGGAGTGAAATGATTCTAAATATCAAATTAAGCTAAATGAACATCAAAAATCCCTTCGGCCTCTCATTCGATTTCCTTGATAACGGCTCCGTTCAGCAAATTGAAGTCGATCCGATCCGGATTAGCCTCAAGGCTGCAACGCCATTTTCAAAATCTGGAACAAATATCTATCTGAGGAACCGGAAAAAGCCTATTAAATTCAAAGCCCTGCTTGGTCCGGAAAGCAACAGCCGTTTCCAGTTAAAAGAAGGTGCTTTTATTGCCAAAGGCAGTTGGGATGAAATTGAATATACATGTGTGCTGCAACTTTCGGTCACCAGTCTGAGCTGGCAATGGAGCATTGATATTACACATGCTTCTTCCGATCCAATTGACCTTGACCTGATTTATTTACAGGATATAGGTTTGAAACCCATAACAAGCGGTTTGATAAACGAATATTATGTCAGCCAGTATCTTGAACGGATTGTACTTGATGACCCAAAATACGGTGCTGTAATCTGCTGCAGGCAAAACATGAAAGAATCCACAGGCAATCCCTGGTTGATGCTGGCATGCAAAAACAAAGCAATAGCCGGAAGTGTTGACGGAATTCAGTTTTATGGCAAGTTCTACCGTGAAACAGGGATTCCTGAAGGTTTGATTGCCGATACACTGGGAGGAAACTGTGCGGGTGAGTCATCGGTACTTGCGCTGCAGGAAAAACCATTTACTCTGTTGGCTGGAGGCAAACATACAAGTATTTTTATAGCCACTTATTTACCTGATCATCCTCAAGCAACTTCATCCAAGGATTTACTTCAGTTAGACAATCTTTTTCTTGAATTCAGCGATAAGGTTTTGCATCCTGATCTGCAGAGGTTGATAGTTCCGGGTAAAAACATATTTAACACTTCTCCTTTTTTGCCGGTTGATGATCTTACGAACCAGGAACTTGATGTGTATTTCGGTAAAGAAAGACGCCATAAAGAGGTTAATCAGGGTCGGTTGTTATCATTTTTCTGTGCTCAGAATAGCCATGTTATTCTGCGCGAAAAAGAAATCCTGGTTGATCGCCCTCACGGACACATTTTGCAGGCTCAGGCAGGTTTTGTAACTGATGAAAACATTGTTTCAACCACTTCGTTTGCTTTTGGAGTTTTCAACTCTCATATTTCACAAGGCAATACAAACTTTAATGTTCTTCTTTCAGTTTGTTCCGACCAGTTCAATACTTCACCTGAATCAGGGCAGAGAATATTTGTAGAAATAGATGGCCAGCAATTTTTACTCGGAGTTCCTTCTGCCTTTGAGATCGGATTAAATCATTGCAGTTGGATATACAAACATGGCGAACGCATTTTCCAGGTCCGCACCTGGACTTCCAAATCTGCACCCCGAGTCAATATGGACTTCAAGGTTATAAGCGGTGAAAACGTGAAACTTTTGATTACCCATGATTTCGATCCGCTTGATGGCTGGAAAATTACACTGGGAAGCACTGCCGGCGAATATCTGGCTAAGCCGAAAGCAGGAAGCATGATTTCCGGTAAATTCCCAGAAGCCCAATTCAAAATTTTAGTTAACAGTATTAATGTTGATTATTCAGCTGATAGTGATAAGATACTTTCCCCTGATAATAGTATCATTAAAGATAGCTCTTTGTTTGTCCTTAAAGTTGAAGAAACATCAAATTTCAGTATGAGCTTCATAGGTGAAGTATGCTCTAAATCTGAAGAGTCTAAAATTAAAAATACAGATGAACAATGGCTTTCAGATTGTCGGGATGCACAAGCTCTCTGGCAGGAGCTTAGTCTAAACCTTTCTATTAAAGGAGATCAGGATAATGCTTCAGCCATCAGTGAAATCCTTCCCTGGTATGGAATGAATGCCATTACCCATTTTTTAACTCCTTATGGATTGGAACAATTCAGTGGAGCTGCATGGGGAACGCGCGATGTATCGCAGGGTCCGATAGATTTGCTGCTGACCATGGAAAAATATGATGCAGCTAAACAAGTACTGCAAACCATATTCTCGAATCAGAATCCGGATGGAGGATGGCCACAATGGTGGATGTTCGATAGTTATTCAAATATCCGTGCTGGCGATTCTCATGGAGATGTTTTTTATTGGGTTATCATCGCGCTGAGTGATTATATCAAAGTTACAGGCGACCTGACGATCCTTGACGAAGTGCTACCTTTCTACAATGGAAACAGCAGTTCACCTCCTGAAGAAAAATCAATCAGCGAACACATAGACAGGCTGATTCAAATGATTACAAATTCATTTATTAAAGGCACTTCACTTGTTCCTTTTGGAGGCGGCGACTGGAATGATTCCCTTCAGCCTGTAAGTGAAGAACTGGCAGAACGGATGATTTCGAGCTGGACAGTTGAAATGAATTACCAGGCGTTCATGCAATACCGTAACGTGTATGAGCTGACCAATCCTGTAAAAGCCAATAAATTGAAGGAAATCTGCGAAAAGATCAAGACAGACTTTAACAAATACCTAGTAAAAGATGGCATTGTTGCCGGTTATGGATTGGTTGAAGAAGATGGCAGCATCAGCGTATTGCTTCACCCGAGTGACACCAGGACCGGGATAAAATACAGCATACTACCTATGAACCGGGGAATTATCAGCGAAATATTTACAAAAGAGCAGGCACATTTTCATCAGGATATTATTGATCAACACCTCAAAGGTCCCGATGGTGCGCGATTAATGAATCGCCCGCTAAAATATAAAGGGGGAATTCAGGAAATTTTTCAGCGTGCTGAAAGCAGTACTTTCTTCGGCCGCGAAATCGGACTTATGTATGTGCATGAACACATCCGCTATGCTGAATCCCAGGCCCGGATTGGCAATGCAGACGCTTTTGTGAAAGCACTCCGGCAGGCTATTCCTGTTGGATACAGGGATATTGTGCGTTGCGGTGATCTTCGGCAGGCAAATTGCTATTACAGCAGCTCGGATGTCACATTCAAAACCCGGTACGAAGCCGACCAGCGCTACGACGAAATAAAAACAGGTAATCTTACGCTGAAAGGCGGATGGCGTGTTTATTCAAGCGGGCCGGGAATTTATGTAAGCATGATTGTTTCCCGTTTGCTAGGTCTGCGGGTCGAATCCGCTAGAATAATTATTGATCCGGTGATCCCTATTTCCATGAACGGCCTTTCTGCATCAATTGATATTCTTGGTCACAAAGTAACTTTCAACTATGTGGTTAAAAACGACAGTTTTAGCCCTAAATCTATCTCACTTAATGGCAAAATAATAGCTTTCACTTACGAAGAAAATAAATACCGCAAGGGTGGGGCTGTTATTGCGTCAGACCAGTTTTTAAGCTTGTTAAAGCAGAAAGATAATATTGTAGATATCTCAATGTAAAGTTGTTTTATCATGCTTTTAGACAATTCCAATAGACATCTTAATCAATTGACAATGTTTATAAAGACTCTGACATGAAAATATTGGTTCATCAAATAGACCTGGCTTCATTTAAAATGAATCAAAAATTTCTTATAACTATAATTGCTATTAACCTGATCATCGGAGTCAATATCACAGCACAAACGCTAAAAAACAGCCACTCTCAGACAAAAAAAGAAAATTCAATCCCAGTTGTTGGAATCATCAAAAATATATCTGATTCTGCTTTACTGGACATTGTACAACGACAAACCTTTCGCTACTTCTGGAATTATGGACATCCGGTGAGCGGTTTGGCCAGGGAACGCAGCAACACCGTATTAGCTGAACATTACTGGGATTACATCAATGAGGCCTGGGACGAACCTAATTTCAGTAAATTAACTTTTGGGCCCGATGCCTGTGCAATTGGCGGAACCGGTTTTGGTATCATGAGTACTATAGTTGCAGTCGAAAGAGGCTGGATAAGTCGCGATTCGGCAGTTGGCCGTTTAATACAAATAGCTGATTTTATGGCTAATGCCGATTGTTTTCATGGCATCTATCCGCATTTTATGGATGGAAGAACGGGTAAATCGATAAAATTCGATCGGTTGGATGATGCTGCCGATTTAGTGGAAACCTCTTACCTGATGATGGGATTCCTATGCGCAAAGGAGTATTTCAATAAAGATATTCCAAAGGAAAAATATTTATGCAAAAGAGTGGACCAGATGTGGAACGCAGCCAACTGGAACTGGCATACAAACGGTGAAAAAAAATTATACTGGCATTGGAGCCCGAACAATGATTTTGACATGAATTTCCCCATCACAGGCTGGAACGAATGCCTGATCACTTACATTATTTCAGCTTCTTCGCCGCGGCATGCCATTTCGAAGGATGTTTACAACACAGGATGGGTTGGCAGTGAGGGGTTCAAAAACGGGAAATCCTATTACGGGATTAAACTCCCTTTAGGCAATTACGATATGGGAGGGCCCTTGTTTTTTGAACATTACACTTTCCTGGGAATTGACCCGAACGGCTTAATTGATTCACTTGGTAATGATTACAAAGAACAAACACTAAACCATACCCTTATAAACCGGGCGTATTGCATTGTTAATCCTAAGAAAAATGCAGGATATGGCGAAAATTGCTGGGGTCTCACTGCCGGCGACAGCTATAAAGGCTATGTTGCCCATTGTCCTGAAGTCGATCTTGGAGTTATTCAGCCAACAGCAGCACTTTCTTCTTTTCCTTATACCCCGGAATATTCTATGCAGGCATTGAAACATTTCTATTACGACCTAGGCGACAAAATCTGGAGCGAATATGGTTTCATCGATGGGTTCAGCGAATCGCATAACTGGTATGCGAAAAGTCACCTGGCAATTGACCAGGGACCCATCGTAGTGATGATCGAAAACTATCGGAGTGGCCTGCTATGGAAGCTATTTATGGAGGTTCCTGATATTCAGAACGGATTGAAAAAGCTGGGATTTCAAAGTCCCTGGTTCAAAAAACAAACACTGATACCTGGTAAATAATTCAAATCTATGTTCAGAAGCCGGTTATTGATTTGTTTTTTATTCTTATTCCTGTTCTCCCGAGCACAGGAGTATGAATACACGTATAGTATTTTTTCAAACTCTGCGATGTCAGGCGATTATTTCTTCAGCAAAACCTCTAGCAGTGGAAATTCTTCCGTTAAAAATATAAATGGCAAACTTCCGGTAAGTGAAACTCTATTTCACACACCAGGAAATTCCTTAGAACTGACATATGAAAATTCTAAAACAGGTAATTGGAAAGCGACAATTTACCGCCAGGAAAAACGGGGATTGGATCACTTTGCACCGGCTGCATTTCTGTCGTTCTGGATATTTATTACAACTCCTTGCGAATTGCCGACAGTTCAATTTATGCTGAAGGACAGCAGCCTCACTTCAACCTTTAAAATAAACATTACTAAACGCTTTGATTGGCAAAGGGTAATTATTCCGCTTGCATCCATAAAATATCCTGGCGTAACTCAACCTGAAGATATAATTGCTATAGTCTTTACACAAAGAAATAAAAGCGAAAGCGAAGAAAACAGCATTTATATTGATGATATTGAAATGTTACCAGCTAAAAAATCTGAAAAGATTATTGAACTGCCTGTAATTAATTCGGCAACGGGCTATGCAAAACATGTTGATATTACTTGGGATAGAGTTACCAATAAAAACATTCACCTTGTACAAATTTATCGTTCAGAAGACGGTAAATCATACCAGGCTGTTGGCATCCAGCAGAATTACATCAATCGTTTTGCCGATTTTACAGGCGAAACGGGAAAGAAATATGAATATAGGATTACCTTTCTCGACAGCCAGTATCGTCACACTGACTTATCCAAACCTGTATGTGCTTCAACAAAACCGATGACAGATGATGAACTACTTACCATGGTTCAGGAAGCCTGCTTCCGGTATTACTGGGAAGGCGCGGAACTAAATAGCGGCCTGGCAAGAGAAAATATCGCAGGCAGGCGAAATATGATTGCTACCGGCGCTTCCGGATTTGGAATTATGGCGCTCATTGTTGGAACGGAACGGAAGTTTATAACCAGGGAAGAATCAGTTGATCGCTTTATAAAAATTGTAAATTTTCTCGAAAAAGCCGAAACTTTTCATGGCGTTTATCCCCATTTTATGGATGGTACAACTGGAAAAGTGGTTACTTTTTTTGGCAAAAGAGATAATGGAGCCGACCTGGTCGAAACTTCATTCCTATTGCAGGGTTTACTCGCCGCAAGGCAGTATTTCTCTAGAGAGGATTCCCGTGAAAAGTTGATCCGTGAGAAAATAACTGCCATTTGGGAGAAAGCGGAATGGGATTGGTTCAGGCAATATCCTGACAGTAAATTCCTGTATTGGCATTGGTCGCCAGACCAGGGTTGGATTATAAACCATAATTTAATTGGATGGAACGAAACCATGGTTACTTATTTGCTGGCTATTGCCTCCCCTACTTATGCGGTTCCGGCAAGCATGTATTACAGTGGCTGGGCAAACCAGGATAGTACCGGTCAGAAATACCGATCTAACTGGGGACAAACTAAAGATGGATCCATGTATACCAACGGAAAAACCTACTTCGGAATTAAGCTTGATATTGGCGTTTCCAATGGCGGGCCATTGTTTTTCACTCATTATTCGTATATGGCTTACGACCCCCATTCTATTACAGACAAATACACCAACTATTTTACTAACAATCAGAATATTGCAAAAATAAACTACCAGTATTGCGTTGAGAATCCTAAGCATTTTAAAGGGTATGGCGAAAACGCCTGGGGACTTACTGCCAGCGATGGTCCATTCGATTATTCAGCCGATGAACCAGTTCCATGGGGAGATTGCGGAAAGATCGCTCCAACCGGTGCAATCAGCTCTTTTCCATACACTCCTGAAGAATCTATGAAAGCATTGAAGAATTATTATTATAATTATGGCAAATTCCTTTGGGGAGAATATGGCTTCAGAGATGCGTTTGATCTTACAAATAACTGGTGCTCCGAAATTTACATGGGCTTAAACCAGGCTCCGATGGTGGTGATGATTGAAAATTACAGGACTGGCTTACTTTGGAAAACGTTTATGCAGATTCCTGAAATACAGAACGGGTTAAAAAAGCTTGAACAGGAAAGCAAACAGATTAAAGATCAGGGAAAATAAATTCTTAAAATTAAATTTGCTCATCCGTAAATGTACCACAAAATAAAAAATGATTATCTTGTTGAAAATATTTTGACGTGAATCTAATCAAATTTATCGAAGAATTTCCTGATGAATCTAGCTGCA
>CAIWMA010000516.1 GCA_903913645.1 uncultured Bacteroidales bacterium
AACCAGGGTCCACAATTCGAAGTTAAGAAGACTTCGCTCTCGATGAATGAGAACGAGAATCTAAACTTCCAGGTGGTTGCAACAGATAAGGAAGGCGACAACTTTACAATGGCGATGGCCAGTACTCAGAGTTTTGTTACCAATTCTATTGATAAAGGCACCATGGATATTACCTGTGCTCCGACATATAACGATGCTGGTACCTACACTATCATTGTGGAGGCGACGGATGAATTCGGAAATAGAAATGAAGCTTCAATAGTGCTTATGGTTAAAAATGTAAACAGGGCTCCGGTTGTAATTAATCCTGTTGGTAATACCAATATGATGAGTACCGAAATGCCGATTATCTCACTTTCGGAAATAATTGCAGATCCTGATGATGAAATGCTCACATATACTGTAAGATCAAGCAATGAATCAGTTGTAAAACTGTTTATGGCTGATGATGCCGTAATCCTTACTGCCAAGGCTTCCGGTACTGCTACAATTACCATAACCGGTACCGACGCAGGTGGCCTTTCAGCAACTCATTCTTTTGATATTATAGTATTGTTTACCGGTATTGACGAGAGTCAGGCCAACAATTTCAAGTTGTATCCAAATCCTACCAAAGGAGAGTTTAACCTGTTCTTGTCCCAGAATCTCAAGACGGGTTCAATTGTTCAGGTAACTGATCTTTTAGGTACAGTTTTGTATGAAGTTAAACCCGCTGTAGGTACAAACCCTGTTAAGCTTGATATTTCGAAACTGGCTAACGGAGTTTACCTGGTTAAAGTAAATAATGATGGATTGGTAAAATCACTGCAAGTGATCAAGAATTAAAGCAAATCTATATTAAGCGAAAATGCCGCGAAATGCAAATTACGCGGCATTTTTATTTACCTGTTAATCTGATATAATTATTTGCTGATCAAATATATCCGATATTCCTACAAATATTATTAGCCTTTTTGGGAAAAGGCGTAAAAGTAAAATGGCATAAGGATTGAGCCGGCATAGGAACCTGCTTTGATATTGCCGGAAATTTTTAATTGTTCAGATACAGGTCAGAGATCTATCTGCAGTCCTTGAGAGAACACATAATAAAAATTCGGGGCATAAGTAGGTAGCTTTCCCTTGTCGTACTGACAGGCAAAATTGGTAATAAAACTGACTTTGTCCCATATCTTAAAAGTGAGGTTTGCATCTACAGTAATGCGTGGATATAACTTATTAACCAGGGGGAAAACATCCAGTTGCGGCAAGCCTTTATAG
This sequence comes from uncultured Bacteroidales bacterium, assembly GCA_903913645.1. Taxonomy (GTDB): domain Bacteria; phylum Bacteroidota; class Bacteroidia; order Bacteroidales; family UBA4417; genus UBA4417. Next base: position 1,258 of record CAIWMA010000516.1, read on the forward strand.
GGTGGAATAATGGGCATCTGAATATCAAGAAACGCATTCAGGTTAATGGTTTTTGTAAAAGCACACATCAGGTTACTGTAAATGTTGGCCCTTATATTATCTGCAAAAAATTTACCTTCACGGGTAATTCCTATTGTCTCAAATATATATTGCTGATCTTCATCCGATAAAGTATCAATGTCTTCCAGCTGATCGTGTTTTATCATTTGCCAGTTTTCCATTTCGTAAAGCAATCCAGCGCCGATTTTAATCCGGAATATCTTTGTTGGTTTAAACGCATATATCATGTTACCGCCAACCTGGTATCTCCAGTTTAGTCCACGGTCGGCATCATGCGAAAACAATGCAAATGGTTCGGGATACACCCTGTTTTCGACAATTTTCCCGTTAACCGAATCATGGTCGAAAAGCGATGCCGTTACCATAACAGCAAAACGGTTATCTGTGGAATATTTTTCAATCTTATTGAAATAGCTACTTTCAAAAAGCTGGAAATTCGATCGCTCGGTGGCATACATAAGGCCGATATCCGAACCTATAGTAAGGGTTTTTGTGGTGCTTTGGCCAGCGTTAAGTGTAAATCCGATGCTGGTACTAAATTCGTTTGCATGCACCGAATCCATTACTGATTTTTTGAAAGGTGTTACCTGTGCATAACCTGAAGGAAGCACGAAAACTATAAAAAGGCAAAACACAAATATAAATCGGATGCCAGAATTTGATTTCCCCATTGATAAAAATACTTAAAAAGAGAATCCTTAGCTTTTTACTACCAAGCTGTTAAATTAATTGGATGTTTATGCTACTGATCAATTTACTAGATTAAGAGCAAATTTCATGCTTCCTTCCGGGGGAATATCCTTCGGCTTTAGTTGAATTAATTGTTTTAGCTGAGCCATTCTAAAAGCACTGTTTATTAAAAGGTTCTAATCTCTGCCATTCTATAAAATTCATACAATTAAGTTGTTAAGGAATAACTAGTTATAATATATATCCAAACAAATTCTTGACGGGATTGTTCAGCTTTTTATCGGATATGAAGAAATATTCTAGTCATAATGAAGGATTCAATTTGATTAACGCCTTAAGAGTAAGAGCTCGAAATCAAGATTCCATTCCAGACTACGATATACTGCAACAGCGCCTGATTGTCGGGTTTATTGTAAGCCGGAAATCTATTCAGAATAATCTTATTCAATAACCTTTAAACTTCGTAATATATAGATTGCGGCTTCATAATTTGTATCATTCTG